>JAEORI010000066.1 GCA_016840965.1 Candidatus Thorarchaeota archaeon
CAGAGATAATTGATCATTTTTGATTCTAACTTTGGAAGGCAGGTCATTCTTTCATCCATTCTGATTAGTCCTCCCAATCAAACGAATCAACATCATCAAACGCATAAGGGAACCCTTTCATAGTTTGTTTCATTGATTTTAATGACTTGAGTCCCTTCAAACCCTTCATTGCGCTGGTCACAGATTGTGTGATGATAGGACCTATGTCTAAGAAGTTATCAAGTCCTACGATGCCACCTTTCCCAACAATGATTTGTTTTCCTTCTTTGCTCGAAACCACAACTCCAGATTTGCTCACTGAAACAAGGTTATCATCGCCTATTACAAAGACCGATTTCCCATACGTGAAGACAAGTCCTTTATCTTCGCTTAAAACAAGAAGCATCTTTTTCTCGTTCGAATCAGTACCAAAGAAGATCTTGGAGTCCTTCTTGCTATCAATCTTAGTCTGTTTGTTTTCGCCATTTATGAGCTCATGGATAGTTGCTTCTATTGCTTTGGTGAAAGATTCAGCGGATTGATACCCCTGACTCTGGGTGTCGGGACGCTCTGCATTTTTGGATATATTTTCTAAAGATGTGGCTCCAATGAAAAGCTGCACACCTGAGAGTTCACCTTTTATCGACTCTCCCATGGCGCCCATATCGGTTTCTGCTATGGCATCAACTGCAAAGCAAGATGGGCCAACAAAAGCGACACCTACACGAACACCATCTTGTAGAAGATAGCTCCACAGGCAACCTGCGCTCATCTTCACATATACCTTCTCGTGTGAGATTATTTCAATCTCCTCTGATGTTACCATTACACTGTTATCAGGTATTATTTTCTTCATCATTTGATTCCTCCCTAATCCTCCCAATCCAGTTCGTTTAGATCCTCTTCAGCCTCGAATTCATCTTCAAGCTGCTCGCGGGTTTCTTCAATTTCCTCCTTATGTACCTCAATTGTTTCTTGAGCATCCTCAAGCTCTTCAGCCAGTGTTTCCAGATGTTCCTCGGCTCTCTCCAAATCAGCGATTTCCACATCAGCATTATCGTCGAATTCAATGTCTATATCGGAGTCACCATTATTACGTGTCCGCTCTCGCTGCTTCTCAACTCTGTGAGTCAGCCATTGCGCAAGTCGGTAGGCTAGCCTTCCTTCCACTGTGACATAGTATGTTCCTCGGACTTCGCCTTTGACCACGTACCCAGCCTCAATCAAGGGATTAAGATGGTGAGTCAATGAACTTCCTGTCTTGCCAGTGAAGTTCTCAATCTCATTGAAGCTCTTCCCGCCAGTCTTGAGGTAATCAAGAATTTTGAGTCGTTCCTCACTTCCAAGAGGAGCTACAATTTCAGTCACTCGTTCAGGAGGTATTGACTCTATCTCTCGACGTTGATCAGTTCTTCTCTTCGTCCTTCGATAGTCCTTGTGAATTCGTATGCCAGCCACTTTCAGACCATCAACGCTTCTTAGGCTCATCTCAATCTGATGGCCAAGTCCATCCATCATAGTTTCTAAGGAGTCTGTGAGGTCTTCGAGATCCAAATCTATCCTTGCTACTCGTCCAGGATGTGTTGGGGGTGGTGGGTGTGTTGGTTTAGAGGGTCTGAATCGTCTTGCCTCAGCCCTACGTTGTCGGGCTTCTTCATGATGGAGTCGTCGACTCTCTCCATCAGTTTGCTCTTTTCGTTTCTGAGTTCTCATATCATCTACTTCTTTCTTGAGCTCTTCCTTGAGTTTGCGAATTTCTTCGAGTTCTTTACGAATAATATCTATATCATCACTCATTGTCATGCACAAATGTAATAATGTACAGTTATAATATAAACTTATTGAATGTAGTAAAATACACCAAAAGTTCGTCATTTGCATTGAAGAACTAATAAATCAGTGATAGCCTATCCAAAGGCGTATAATCCATCGAAAAGGCGTTTCTACGACATATACTTATTAACTAGTCAACTAATCAATTCCTCACCTTCCGTCAGGGGGAGAATTGGTCACACTTCTCCATGTCTGGCGATGGGTAACCGTAGAGGTTGAAAAAGAAATGTCGAAGAAAAAAGCTGCTAAAGCTCCAAAGTACACATTTTTCGTCAAGAAAGCGATCCAGGACTTCGCCAAAGACAGCGGAATGATGGTCGGGTCAGATGCATATGATGCAGTCAACGAAGCTGTACACATGGCTCTGACCGGTGCAGCAGAACGCTGCAAAAGGAATGGAAGAAAGACCCTGAAAGCCTACGACTTCTAGGTATCATAGTATAAAAAACGGGAGGGCAGCATTTTGCTGCCCAATCACCCGTTCACTTTCTCTTTTTCACTAGCTCTTTTCCTCAGCGTAGACCAAAGGCTATATTCGATAATGTGTGAATTGTTTATGCTCGTGTGTGATATGGTTAGGTCAGGCGTCAATGTGGAGCGCTCATGGGGCTTCTATGTAACTGTTCTAATTACCATTGGTTTGATTTCCGGTATTTTTCTCTGGCCACTAACATTCTCCACAGCCATCTCAGTATCAGACATGCCTTCAATTATCATATTCATCTCAATTATGATGTTCACCCTGATTGGGTGTGGACTGCCTGACAGAGAGAGACCGCATTTCCAGTTCCATTACCACGGAGAAGAATTTCCAGTGATGTCAGAGTTACAAGAAGAGATAATGGATTGACTTTAGACAATTCAAGTTTATCAGGGGGCTTTCTAGTTCAACGCGCATGCGGTTGAAAGCTCTTGCTATGATATTAGTCCTTGTTATTGGATTAGGTGTGTTTGTTGGCATCTATGCTCTACAGAACAACTGGTTTTCTGATTTTGATCCCGGAAACAGGTATCCATCGGACCGTTTGGACTATATGGGCGTCATTTATGTAAATCAGTCAGATATCTATGCATATAATGAAGGATACAGCGAAACTGATTCGTGCCCTTGGGGTTTTGTTCACAACGGTCTTGACTATTTCTTCAACAACAACTCGGAGGTCATAGCAGCCGCTCCAGGCTATGTCGAGCAGGTCAGTTGGCGTCAGAATCCCGATACGACTCTCAACATGTACAACATATTTGTGGTCATTCAGTTCAATGTGTCAATAAAGCTACAGTATACCTTTGAGCCATTCACACATGTCGAGGGTGACCAATATAGACAGCTAGCGATGCTAGAAGTCCAAGAGGGCGACTGGGTTCAAAAAAGTGACGTGATAGCTCGGTTCTTGTATGTAGAGGAGGGAGCTCACATTCATTGGGGTATTACTATGAATAATGAATGGATCAACCCTGAACCCTTCTTTGGAATAGATGACCATGCAGAGATATTGAGCCTTATCAACTCTTATCATTCTGGATGGAGTATATCGTATCTTGAACCATGAAGAGCTGATTGGAGAACCGAGAAGGGATTAAAACTGTGACTCTTCTGCTTTACCTATTTTTCCACAGGATGGACACCTAAAGCGCAGTGGTCCCATCCATTCTACTAGTTCGGGATCTAAAGCGGCACCGCACTGACTGCAGAACGGAGGCGTTCGGTAGGATCGTTCTGGCTCACCATATCCTGATGTCTGAGTACTGGTTGACGCAACGTCATCATATGGGTATGTTCTTGTCGAAGATCCTTGAACTCGCTTCGATTGGTCTCGCTCATTTACGATATTCACTATCTGAACGATCATAGCTAAGACGCCAACTCCAGCAATGGCGAATGGAATCCAAACGAACATGGATGGGTGCGGCCCCAGCCCCCAATCAGGCCAAGTATTAGCTAATGCCATGAAAAAGAAGCCCATCCATATACCAGCAATAATCCAGATTATGAAGACTGCAATCTGCATGATTTGTGCGCTGGTTGATTTTTGACCATACAACTCTTCCTATGACTCCCTACCTCATTTGATCAGGCAGCTCATTCTCTGTTTGACGCCTTATAGATATTCTCACATTTGGGAAGAAATGCATATACGGCGAGAGGAGTATATTCTCATTGAGCGCAGATGACTCAGAAATTTGTTACTGGACGCCAAGGTTTCTTCATCATAGTGGTTGCGATTGCTGCTATTCTTGCATGGTCACCTTGGATCACTGATGAATATGCAACTACAGTGGTAATCAAGTTTCTTGGTGGACCAGACCAAGAATACAATTATCTTGGAGATATGATACCCCTGGGAGATGTGCCAAAGACGGTTGTCAGAGTGCCATTTGGAGCTCTTGTGTACTTTCCATCAGAGG
>JAEORI010000067.1 GCA_016840965.1 Candidatus Thorarchaeota archaeon
CTACCATTCCCAATGCGTGAAGACGCATGTTCGTAGCAGTATATTCCTCGAGATCTTCATCATAGTAGTAGTCCGCCCAGTAGATTGGACAATACCAAGTCCACTTTGTAAGAGTCGAGTTAATTACTACTGGATAAAGCAGGGGCATTGCTCCGTAGTACATCCCGCTAGCTGGAGCACCTAAATTCGCAACTACATTTGCAGCAGCCGCGTCACCACTTACATACCCCTTATCACGAAGGTCATGATAATATACTGCGTCCTTTGTTGCTCTGAACACACCAGCTAGTGTTCTAGTAGCTGTCACTGGATGCATTGCGATGAATGCCTCAATTCTGTTAGTATCAGGATTGATTATATAGCGTGTGTCTTCATGTATTGCCAATCTGTCATTGGATGGAGGAATGAACCAGAGAAGTCCGCCTGCAAAGAGGTCGAATCCATCTCCACGCCTATAACCACCCCATCTTGAGATTTGCCGCTCAAGCCACTCCTCTCCATATGCCTGGGTGATCCAATCAGGGGTTTCTTCGATAGTGTCATAGCTAAAAACAGAACCGTTCTCTGCGTACACAATAGGGCCACTTGGCCTTTCAACAAAGTCGAATCCGAGTGGTGTTCTTGTCTGAACATAAACTAGTGCACCCGAAGGGTCCCAAGTCGGATATGCATACTGGTAACTCGCGGTCATATCATTGAGGTAGTTAACAAACCGTATGTCTTTGTCCCAGAACAATCCCTCTCCGACAGGAATTGTCGTTTCTGAAATCAAATGCGGAGTCACTGATTGCGGGTCATTTGCATCAACAACAATGAACCCTTTCACATAGTTCTCTGCTAATACATTAGTTGATACTATTGTACACACCCATACAAGTGTCCCATTTGGATTTGTGGTTATATGAGCAGCAGCAACATACACATTAGATCCGAATGGTGAAATATGCTGAAGAGCTACATATTTGGCATATTCCTCAGTAACCAATCTTACCTTGTCATCAGCAATTGTATGATTGAAGAGAGGTTCTTCAGTCATAATTATCATACTATCAAAAAACTCGGCATTTGCTACATCTGATGTCCAACTGATGGCCCCTGAAAAGATTGGCATAACAATTAGTATAATCAAACCAATACATGTAAGGGGGACTCTAATGCCTTCGAGTACTTCCTCAATATGTCTCCCACGAAATCCGCTGGAAACAACTAACAAAGCTGAGAAGCTCATTATTAGTGCAATAATTGCCCAAGGTAGAGTTGAAACCATTAGCAAACAGATAATGACCCATGCAACTGTTCCCCAAATAAGTCGAAATGGAAGCCATTTAATCAATTTACCAGGCTTTAGCATTTCCTGTCTAAATGGGATTGGAATCGCATGAATTATCAGACTTATCAAAAGAAACACTAGTACATTCATTTAGTGACCTCTCTTATGGTGTCTATTGCGATTTTGAGATTCATTCCTTTTAGTGTTTTCCAGTCAACACTCATGAATTCACTGTTTCATCTTATACCAGGGGACAGCTCCACCAGCTTTGAGTATCTCCAGCATCCTTCCGGGCAGAGGGTTTCCATGGACAACATCTCCGTTATCTTTCACTGTCAAGGTTCCCTTTAACAGATTGATAATCACAATTTCTCCATCCTTAACAAGCTTTGAGATGTTTGGAATTATTAACAGTGGGAGACCTATGTTGAAGGAATTTCTATAAAATATTCGAGCAAAAGACTCAGCTACAACGCATCTGATTCCACTGTGCATAAGGACTTTGGATGCTTCTTCACGAGAAGAGCCACTACCGAAGTTACGTCCTCCAATTATGACATCGTTCTCCTTTACCTTCGATGCAAAAAGGGGCCTTGGTATTTCAAAAGTGTGTTTTGACATTTCCTTATAGTCTAGGAGAGTCAGATATTGTCCCTGAATTATCTGATCCGTGTTAATATTATGACCAAAAACCCATGCTCTCCCAATGATGCTGTTGAAATCCTTAACCATTACCTACACGCTCCTTGGATCAGTGATTGTCCCTTTCAAAGCACTAGCTGCCACTGTTGCAGGAGATGCAAGATATATTCGAGAGTCTTGGTGGCCCATTCTCCCTCTAAAATTACGATTTGTGCTCGATATACAGACTTCACCTGCTCCCAATACTCCAAGATGTCCTCCTACACACGCTCCACATGTCGAGTTGGTGACTATTCCGCCCGCTTCCATAAGGATCTTAATGATTCCGCGTTCCAATGCCTCCATGTATGTGGCTTTACTTGCTGGTGTAATTATGAGTCGAACTCCATCATGTACCTTCCTCCCTTTGAGAATCTCCGCAGCGATGATTAGGTCGTTTATCCTACCATTGGTACATGAACCAATGAATGCTTGATCAATCGGTACTCCCGCGATTTCAGCAACAGGTTTTCCATTTGTGGGTAAGTCCGGTGGTGCTACTATTGGCTCCAGGGGATTCTCATGAAGATCGAAGTGCAAAATATCCACGAACTCGGCATCAGTATCGCTAGCAACCTCTTTCCATTTCTTTTTGGGAGCATAATCCTCCATCCAAAACTTGACATCTTGATTTATTGGCATTGGAGCACATTTTGCTCCAGATTCAACGGTCATGTTGCAAATTGTCATTCTTTCACCAACACTCATTGTGTTGATTGTTGAACCATGAAATTCCATAGATTGATAATTTGCTCCATCTGGACCCAGCTCGCTGATTATTCTTAGTATTAGGTCTTTGCTCATCACCCGTTCTGGTAATTCACCTGTGACTTCAATCTTCAAGGTTTCAGGGACTCGGAACCAACACATTCCAGTAGCTAAGATTAATGCCGAGTCAGTTGCAGCGAGTCCGGTAGAGAATGCATTGAATGCACCATAAGTTGTAGAATGGGAATCGCTTCCAATGACAATGGCACCTGGAACAACCAGTCCCATCTCAGGAAGAACTTGATGAGAGATTCCGCAGTCCACATCACAGAAATTAGTGATTCCCTGTTCTTTGACAAAATTTCTATTTCTTCTATGTATCTCTGCACTATTGATATCAGATGCAGGTGCCCAGTGATCATTAACAACAAGAACTCTGTTGGGATTCCAAACCCTCTTGAAACCCATCTCTTTCAATATTGGTAATATCCTTGAGCCTAGAACTTCGTGGACCATTAATAGGTCAACTCGTGCTTCAACAATCTCTCCGGCGCTAGCTTTACCATCATCTGTATGACTTGCCAGTATCTTTTCAGCTATTGTATCTCCCATGAATTCACCTCGTCATCTTTCGGATTATCTCATCAGTCACCTGCTTTGTTGTTGAAGGTTTTACTCTAGACCACTTTCCAAGACAGAGATCTGAAGTTCTGATCTTACCTTCATGAAGGACTTCCTCAACAGATTTTCTAAGTTGATTAGCAATTTCTATCGGTGTTTTATCGCTATGCTTCTCGCCCAACCATTCAAACATCATGGCTGCAGAAAGCAATGATGCGATAGGGTTTGCTTTTCCTGTTCCTGCAATATCCGGGGCTGAGCCATGAACAGGTTCAAAGACTGCATGAATATTGCCAATATTGCCTGAAGGTGCGACACCAAGTCCGCCCTGTATTGCACCTCCTAGATCACTGATTATGTCTCCAAATTCATTTGGTGCTACTATAACATCATAATAATCTGGCTTTCTAAGAACCAAAAGTGTCCATGCGTCAACATAGGCATAGTCTTTTGCGATATCTTTGTACTCTGTTCCAATCTTGTCGAAGGACTCTCTAAAAAGTTGACAGCCCGCTAGAAGGTTGCTTTTATCTACACATGTCACTCGTTTTACTCTATCAACAGGTGCACCATTTCTGTTTCTAGCTACTTCGAATCCATATCTCACAACTCTTTCAGAGCCCTTTGCTGTAATTAACCTCAAATCGTAAGCAAACTCTCTATCGGTTTCCTTTACTCTCCCCCTAGCTGGATAATACAACCCCTCTGTATTTTCGCGAATAATAACCATATCAATATCCTCAGGTCCCTTATCAGCGAGTGGTGTTGGTACACCTTCGTATAGCTTTACTGGTCTAACATTTGCATAGAGTTCTAATTCTCGTCGAAGACCGATAACTACACTGTAACCTTCTAATTTGCCATCAGAACGTCTGACCGTGTTTCCACCTGGCCCTTTTGCTCCAACACCTCCAAGGAGAACTGCATC
>JAEORI010000010.1 GCA_016840965.1 Candidatus Thorarchaeota archaeon
ACAAAGGAGTGTCCCATTCATGACAATCTCAAAAAGGCGTTCATTGAAGCAGCTGAAACGGATACAACTCTCGCTTTGCGTTCTGTTGGAAACACTCACAGGTTCTGGAACAATAAAGCAATCCAACAAGTGCTTGAGCTAGAGGCTGAAGGAGCCCCCCTATTCAAAATCATTCAAGCTGCCTCTGGAGATAAATCAGAAAAAATGTACAAGGAAGGGGACATTGACCTTGGGGTTGTAGCCTGTGGTCAAGGTGTTGGCTTAATCAAAGATGTTCCCACTGTAAAGGAATTGTTGGATAGAATAATGGTCGAGGCTGAAGAAGTAATTTCACGGCTTAGCAAGAGATCCAATTAGAACCTTAGGATAGCGGGCCAGGTGGGATTTGAAGGCCAATATAGCTATGTAATCATAATTCCTAGGTAATTGTAGATAGAAAAGACCCTACGATGAACGTGATTGAAATAACAACGACAGCAATTGCTAGATGTTCAACCACTACTTTTAACGCGCTTTGTTCCTGTGAGTGAGCCAAGAAGATGTTAAACACGGTCATAATAAGGAGCCCCCAGACGACATCTACTATTACTGCTATTTCAAGTGACAAGAACCAAACTGGAATCACAAAAGTCAAAGCAAAAATGAATTTTGCCAAGAATGTAGCCAATGTGGCCTCCCAAACATCTTTTCGTGAATGAATCCCTTCGGATTCCTCCGAAACATGCATTGCAACAGCGTCAGAGAAAGCATCAGCTATGGATATTGCTACAATTGCTGCAATAACAGCCAAACGAGAGCTTGTACTCGCATTTACACCAACAATCATTCCCAGTGTCGTAATGACCCCTGATGTTATACCAAAACTGACCCCTTTTTTGAGTGAGAGACTCATAGATTCTTGCAACATAAAGCAGCCTATAGATGTTTACATGAAAAGATGACTAGACGTGAAAGATTATGGCAGCCAGGTGGGATTTGAACTCTACACTTCCTTCTCGTATAACTTTTGATAGACATTGAAACCGTACTTCTTATGGAGTCGTTGTGATGCAATATTATCGATTCCAGCACCAGATCGAATGAGATTTGCACCTTTCCTCCGTGCTTCTCTCTCAATGTATGACAGAATCTCCGTTGCTATACCTTGTCTTTGGAACTCGGGCTTCACTCCCACACCATACACACTGGCAATAGTATATGCTGGTATACCAGGACCCATGTCAATATCGCTGAATCGTACCCATAGAAAGCCTACTACTTGATTATCGATTAGTACAAACTGCACTATGTTCCGACTGTCATTGAGGTCTTTGTCAATCATCTGCAAGACTTCTTCAGGTTGTGGTGTGGATAGCCACTGCTTTCGATATTCCTCGTAGGACATTGTTCGAAATAGAGGTGACTCTGACTCGTAATTGTTGATGCAGTGAAACTCTAAGATAGTATCTCTCTCTGAAGAAAGTAGAACATCTCGAAACTGGATTTCCATTATGGTACCACTATCCCAATCAGAACTAGTTGAAAAGGGACTAGAAATACTCTTTCAATTTTTTAAACTTAGAATCAATGGCGGGCCAGGGGGGATTTGAAGCCTCTTTCATCACTCGTTTATTACAATGGCTTTTCTACATGCGTTATTCACATCAGCAGCCCGTACGATGTCCATACTCACTCCGTCTGCAACACCCTTCGCAATAGCTTCTACATATGGCCAGCATACATTTTCACAATAGATTTTTCCACCTTCAACAAATGCCGAATGTTGTGAACAGAATGAATGGTCTGTTTCAACTCTATTTTCATCTATCCAGAAGACCTCTATTTTTAGACCCATAAGATGTCCCAACACCAGCCACGCA
The DNA here is from genome assembly GCA_016840965.1 of Candidatus Thorarchaeota archaeon. Next base: position 1,860 of record JAEORI010000010.1, read on the forward strand.
TCAAGTGCATCCATCAATCTATCACCCAAACCAAGACGTTGTTTCATCTTCTGAGCATCTTCCTCACCAAGCTGTCTAAAGATTTCAGATGCCGCTTGGAGACCTTCCTCTCCGAATCTATCCTCTAATACCTGAGCAGTCTTTGTCGTGACTCGAACTATGTGTTCTAGGAGCTCTTTTGCTTTGTTTCTAGCAGGTATTATACCCCTAACAGCAGCAGTTCGCATCAAACCCATAGATCTTCCTCCCAATGAATTGCTTTTCATTCAATGCGGTGATGTATTAGTCTTACTATCGCAAAAATTCGTGAAACACAGGCGTGTCGTTTTGAGAAAAATCAATATGGCAGCCAGGAGGGATTTGAACCCTCGAATATTTATTTCCAAGAGTATCTTCGAGTCAACAGGTATGGAGTTGATGTAAATGGACAAATGGAAGTATTATGACATTACACACAAGCATCATGTACTCTGTAATCCAATGAGTGAAGAGAAATTCGAACGATTCTATCAACTTCTCAACCTACCAAAAGATACTCGAATTCTTGATATCGCATGTGGAAAGGGAGAGGTCTTAGTCAGACTAGCAGAGAAATATGGAATTTCAGG
>JAEORI010000068.1 GCA_016840965.1 Candidatus Thorarchaeota archaeon
AGGAGTTCCTTGACAGGCACAGGTATTCACTGTAGGGTTTTTCAAGGAGGTCCTTTGGCAATTTTTTCCAAGTACTTATCGAAATCATCTCCCATCATGACTTCAACATACCAAGTGACGCCAAGAGCTTCGGATTCGTCAATCCATGAGTCTTTTTCAGGATCACCAGTAGAGACCCCTATTATTACCATGTCAAAGTCCTTCAAGGATCCTCGATGCTTCTTGACATAGTTTGCTACATCGGAGTAATCATCCAATTCCATGTTTCCATCTATCCCCAGTGGAAAAACACCATCGAAGCTTGCTGCTCTTCGGAATGGAGCCTTTATTGGCCAGGTACCTGCACACCATATTGGTACACGTGGCCGCTGAATAGGGCGAGGATTGAAAGTGACCTCATGAATATTGTAGTGCTTCCCCGAGAATGAAAATGGTTTACCAGACCAAAGCCCCTCAAGAATTGCTAAAGACTCGTCTAGTTTTTCTGCTCTTACTTTGAAATCAGTATCTTCTCCGAAACATCCATAATCATTGTCAGAAGAACCCCCTAATCCAACTCCTAGAATGAACCTTCCCTTAGAAAGAATATCTAGAGTAGCGACCTCCCTTGCCACATTCTGTGGGCGTCGTCTTGGTAGAGGCGTCACTGTTGTACCAATTCGAATCTTTTCAGTGCGTGCTGCTATGGCTGCAAGAGTGATCCACGAATCTGCAATCAATTGGTCCTTTCCCGCATAATTGTGGTCCCACATAAAGAAACCATCCCACCCTGCATCTTCAGCAGCAACTGCCAATTCAAGGAACTTACTGGGATTTCCTTGAAGTGCGTAGTTAGAGATATAGACTCCATATTTCATGGCAGTACACAAATGAATGAGCTGATTAAGCTAGTAATATCATGTCCACTCGCTTTTTCTGAGTGTGTTTTTTCTAAGGTTATTTACAAAGTTTGTCGAGCTTCAATTCTGGGAAGAAACATATGTACTTACAAAAGAAGTTTCATTATTTTAATCTCAATATTTCTCATTTATTGAAACACTTGGGAATCAAAACTGCTTCCTTCAACATGATGCCTCTAGATGTCAAGTATGTGTTACCTGTGTATGTCAAAAGATTGTGCTCACCTATTGTCAGCAACCTAAGCGGGTGTTCTCCTTCGCAAACCAGTGTGATTAGTAGCTTATCCAGAATATATTGAGTTTCAGTCTTTAGGTCTGGTTCTAATACTGCTCTCTCTAACTCTTCTGACAAACCACTTTCTGATTTCTTTCGAAGATGAATACCCATTATGCAGATTAAAAGAATACCAATTACTATTAACAAAGTCAACGCTATTGTAGTCAGGTATTCTGGAAGTAGATTCAAGCTCTGAAGAGCGATTGCTGCAACTATTAAGCCAGCAATGAGGAGAAAGACGAATGATGCATAGTGGTCGAGTACTTTCTCTCTGAGCGACTTGTTAGCTTGTTTCTTCTCTTTGAAAAGTTGATCATGTATCTTGTAGTTTTCTGGGTCAAGTCGTTTCAGGGCAAAACGGGTCGCAAAAAATCCACCAGATGCATACAATTTAAGCTCCTCTGGTGATTGTTCTTCAATAATTCTTCCAGTATCTAAGTATCCTTCAAGGAGCGTATCTAGAAATAAAATTGTCACTGATATGAGATTCCTTGAAACACCCCTCAATCCATAATTTGCAGCTCTCTTAGAGAGCTTGAAAGCGATTACTAACATCAGCACTAATCCTATACCCGGTGGTATTCCAATTGCTAGTAGCAAAATAAGAAAATCCTCTTCAGATGCAATAAATGGGAAAGAGAAGAGTGCGATTATGCTTACGATTATCCCTCCGAAAATCGGAGCGAGCATGTAGAGCACTTCACGAATAACCATGTTGTCTTCGGAATAGACTCTTGGCGCTTTCTTTTCAACAGAACTCATGAACTCATTCAATTCCATGTTTTGCGACTCGTTCAATGCATGATTTTATGGCAATGAAGAAAGAAGTGGTTTACGGTTGATAAGTCGAGTGATTCCAAGCTCTAGTGATACCAAAATCACTTTACGAAAATAGCCCAAGACACACCGTATAGATGCTCTTTATCTTGTAAGGGAAGGAATCCTGACCATTGAACAACCATGCCGTTGTCTTTTGCTCTACTTTGAAGGAACTCTGGTGTAATCTCGCGTATATGGTCCAGCTTTTCTTGAAGCATTCCTTTTCCTTTTGGTGGAAAGCCTTTTCCAGCAATGCATCCATCACACCACCCCTCGAGCCACAGGATTTTGTCTTTGCCTTTTATTTCAGCAAAAAGCTCACTAGGTATAGGTACATCTGGAACAAGCTCAGCAACAAGCAAGATTATCTCGTCAACAGATGGCATATTTGAATCTGAAATTTTCATACCTTGACATATTGGTTATCCGATATTATACTGGTGTTCTACGCAAATATTCTCAAAACATCTGTCAAAACGTTAGTCATAGGATGCCCTAATGTACAGAAACTATAAGTCGCTTCACGGTTTGGAAGATGTGGAGATTGATGATTTAGATGTCTACAGAAGACTTCGACATGGAATGTCTTATTGGAGTCTGTTTTCTCACAATTTGGTCTTTCATGGCATTGTTCATTGCAGGACCCCTTGGTATACTCTTCATTGCCTTTGGAGTACTTATCTTCGTGAATGTGGCTAAACAGAAAGAAGCGAAGAAATCAGTTGAAGCTTCCGAAGTTAAAAGAATAAAGACGCTGAGTAACACAACTCAAGTTTTAACAATAGACCGAAGAATAATTTACCAAGTACCTGGGAAATGTCCTGAATGCGGCGCCAGTTTAAGTAACGAGGAAGTTGACTGGGTGGGACCACTTCAAGCGAAATGTCCATTCTGTCGTACTACAATTGAGGCTCAACCAGCAGAGTTCTAAGTTCTACTCTAGATTGATGATATGAGCACAGTTAATACAAAGTCTCTATCTCTCTTTTCTTATAATGACTAATATCTTTACAAAAAGGACAATCGAAAAGTTCGCAAAACAGGTGCCAGAGCTAGAAGTTGCACTCAAGAAAGCAAATATGAAGCTTGAACCCACCTTGCAGTCTCCATTTGAAATGCTCATAGGATCTATAATCTATCAACAGCTTGCGTACAAAGCTGCACGAACAATCCTCGACCGATTCATAGGACTTGTTGGTAAATTAACGCCAAATAGAGTACTAGCCAAGACGCAGGAAGAGCTTCGTAGCGTTGGTCTTTCGAGACAGAAGGCATCTTATATTCATAATGTTGCGAAGGCATTTAGCAAAGGAGGCTTTCTGTGGAAATATCGGACAATTGAAAGCCTGTCGAATCTCTCTTCCAAGGAGATATCTCAGATGTTCACACAAATCAAGGGTGTAGGAGAGTGGACAACTCAGATGTATTTGATTTTCTCCATGGGCCGATTGGATGTTCTATCTGCTGGAGACCTTGGTGTTAGAAAAGGTGTCATGAAACTATACGGTCTTGAAAAAATACCTACACAAAAAGAGGTTGAGAAGCTTGCGGAACCATGGCACCCTCTGGAAACTGTTGGTACCTTTCTTGCTTGGCGAGCGGTTGATGAAGAGTAAATCAATGATACTTTTTTGTTTTCAAATCGACTGATTTGCCGGTAAATGCAATTTAATATAGTTAATCTAGAAATCCTCTTAGATTAAAATGACAAAACATACTATTCAATCCCCAATAGATCTTCGCGCATTGGATGAGTGTATATGCGGTCACAATAGACTGGGGCATGAAGAAAGAAGCAAAGGCTGTACATCCTGCAACTGCAATCTGTTTTCGAAAACAGTATACAGGCGTAGCAAATTAGTACTTCCCTCAAATCTCCAAAATGATGCTGAGTAATTCTAGTTGAGCTTAGATGACGACAATATCATCGCTTATCATTCACTTAAAGATGAAAATTGTAAATGTTTAAAATCACTTATGTTATCACAGAACTCGGTAGTAGAATGGCGGAGATACCAACACCTGACGATTTTTCCGCTCCAAGAAGCGGAGGACTGTACCGTTCTAGAGATGACCGAATAATTTTAGGGGTATGTGGCGGGATTGCAAAACATTACAACATGGACCCAACTCTCGTCCGTGTTCTCATGTTTCTATTTACACTCACTGTCATCGGAATACTGGGGTATATTATAATTGGTTTAGTAATCCCAGAAGAACCATATCAAAACCAGTAATCTTTGCCAGTTTACGTTCATCTATAAACTTCAAATGTTCAACCAATATTCGTTCTACAGTTTTAATTCGGAGTGATGACGATGGTCAATAGAAAGAGAAAACCTTCAACTCTTTGTGTTCAAGGCAAATACTCTCAGACATCAGGACCAGCAGTGGTGCCTATAGCCCAGACCTCCACTTTTGTATTCGAGAACCAACAGCAGATGCTTGACTCTGTGCAGGGTAAGACCGGAAAGGATGTCTACACGCGTTGGAGTAATCCAACAACCAAAAACGTGGAGGATAAAATGAACGCCCTCGAAGGAACAGAAGACACTCATGTCCTTGCCTCCGGCATGGCTGCTATTTCTTCTGCAATTATCGGGCTTGTAAAGAATGGTGA
>JAEORI010000069.1 GCA_016840965.1 Candidatus Thorarchaeota archaeon
ATTGTTGACCTTGTGCGAGAAGCTGGAGGTGAACCATTTGTTGCAGAAACAACAGGTTTAGGATACGGTGCTGGAGGGGCGTATGGTGGCCGGACAACAGTTGTAGAATATCTTACGATGGCCGCGCTTCATGGATATACTGCTGCTTCGTTGGGAGTCCCTCTAATAATGGCGGATGGATATTGGGGGACTGATGTAATTGATGTTCCAGTTGATGGTGAACATATTGAAAGCGTTGATGTTGCTACAGCTTTGATTGACTGTGACAAAGTCATTGTCCTGACTCATGCAAAAGGACACGGGCTAGGTGGAATTGGAGGTACGATTAAGAACCTTGGAATCGGACTTGTTGGGAAGAGAGGTAAAGCAGCAATGCACTTTCTTGGAGATATTAAAATTGATTCTAAGAAGTGTTTAGGTCCAGATTGTTCAAAATGTTTGAAGGTCTGTCCTACCAGATGTATATCAATGAAAGAAAAAGCAGTTGTTGATAATTCGAAATGTATTGCATGTCATCATTGTGTGAATATTTGCTCCCAAGTTAAAGCAAAAGCTGCAACCCAAACGTGGCGTCCAAATCATACGCAAGCACCAATTTTCGTTGAAAATGCAGCTGGTGTTGTTAAATCGATTGGCGCAGACAAATTCTACTACATCAACTTGGCAATAGATATTTCCGACATGTGCGACTGTTGGGACTTCGGAGCACCCCTACTTGTGCATGATATCGGGATTTTTGGTTCCAGAGACCCATTAGCAATTGATGAGGCAACACTACAGGCCATCAAGGATGCACCTGCAAATCCTGACTCTGCTGTAGGTGATATTGAGTGTGGCGCATGCAAATTTGCTATGGCTCATGCATGTAAAGATCCTAAGAGTGGTGAAATTCTTGAGCTTGCTGAGATTCAATTGTCTCATGCGGCCAAGATGGGGCTTGGAACAAGAGAGTATGAACTTATTACTTTGACAAAAGAACCACCCAAGAGGTCTAATGGAGTTTAGGAGTTGATAATATGGTGCCAAGCTGGTTCAGAGAAGCGGTGATTCAAGCGCATAAGAATCAAAGAGCTCACCTTCAATTTGTATTGAAAGATTTGACTGATGCTGAATTGGTCAAGGAAATACCCACAGAGGAATATTCGAGATCAATTGCTGGGATTGTTATGCACATAGGAACAGCAGAAACTTACTGGTTCCATAAAGCAAAGAATTCAATTGGACCTCCTGTAATTGCCGACAAATTTGATGAAGTCATGGTTCGTATTGAAGAGAATACGAAAAACATAATTGGGATTGTCCAGAACTGCACCGAAGATCAACTTCGAATAGTACCTCCGAAGGATGGTGGACCCTCGATTGCTTGGGCTGTCTTCAGAACATCCCAGCATGGAATATACCATGCCGGTCAGATTGCCAAGATTCGACGTATGATAGGTACAGCAGAGCTGCCTCCCGATTCCTATAACTTGTGGGGAAAAGCAATCGATTCAACTCTAGAGATTATAAAAGCTCTAATTGATGAATGTTAATCTCTTTCATTCCATCCGAACATTCTTCAAAAGCATGGATTCATCGTTTAGAATCCTGAAAGAAGCTCAAGAGAGTTTAATCCTATTCGTGAGCCTATCTCTTCAATATTCAAATACCTATTCTAGTTGACCTATTATCCGAGGTTTACTAAAATAGAGATTTATCACAATGGATTAACCGTATCAAGTGGAGGTACTAATTTATTGCCCCTATTTGGAGACGCAGGATTTACACGCGATATCTTCCTCATTCTTAGTAGTGGCATAGCTTTTTACTCAATTCTCTTCAGTGTGATCTTTTTTGGCCATTGGTTTAAAGACAAATATAGGAAAAAACTTGACCTTCGATTGGCTTGGTCTGTATTCTTTTTAGGATTATCAATCAATTCCATTTGCTTCATCATTTCTGATTTCTGGTTGATAGTAGAACCATTCAATACAACTTTCGTATCTCTTGGATACATCGCATTAATGTTTGCCATTACTGGTTTCTTTGCTGCAATTGAGATGATACTACCATATAAGACCCGTCACGCATTAACATCAATTGGTATTATTTCTACCTTCCTGCCCCTCATAATTCCACGATTTCTGTTTGAGCCGCTTGCCCTTTTCGAGTCAATTCTTGCTTTGATTGGAATCGCACTGTTTTTGAGATATACATGGAGGAGTACAGCTGGCGCTGTACAGAAAAATGTCCGGTGGGTAGTTGGTGGATTTGTTATAGGATGGCTCGGATTTATCGGAAGATCTGACACAGCCTATCTTATTGGAGCTCACATCTATACACTAGGTCTCATTTTTCTAACATTTGGCATACTCATTTTTGGTTATGTCCTTTCCAATTCCCCCGCGCTGGATGAGCTAGATTGGCAGCAGCAGATACTAGAACTATATGTTATACAAACTGGCGGTTTGCTCATGTGTCATCATCAGTTTGTAGAAAATCCCAATATAGACCAAGCTTTAACCGCTGCAGGAATTGCCGGTATCCAATCACTATTTCAAGAAATCACTAGAAGCGCCACCGGGTTGAACATCGTGTCTATTGGTGATTATGATATTCTATTTGCCCATGGTGTTACATTTACAAGCGTTTTGATCGCGAAGAAACCCTACAAGATTTTACTGGAAAAGGTTCAAGAGTTTACTGACAAGTTCCAATACGAGTTTGGAACCGTACTGCAGCAGTTTGAGGGTAGTCTTCATGATTTCCATACAGCAGACGAATTAATTGAATCAATCTTTTAATGGTCACTTTTTACATTGATTACCATTGGGATCCTTTGTCTGCAGCGTTCCAACCATAATAAACTGAATAGCAACCAATTCCTAGGCATACCAACCCAATCACTGCAAAAAATCCGCCATAATAACCCATCATCGCAGCTGGCAAAAGAAACGCAACTCCCAATGTACAAGTGCACAATGCAACACAACCTGACCCTCCAATCTTGAAAATAGTGCCAATGTTCTCATCTCTTATTCCAGGTTGAGGTGGCGGATATGGTCGATCTGGTGGAGGATCCTCAAACGATGCGGGCATTATTTTCCTCCCTCTGTTTAGTTTCACTTTCCTGAAACCTTTTCTGCTTTTTCCCAATCATATTTTGCTATAAATAATCTACTTGCCATACTAGACCTCTAATATTGAACAAGAAGTACAAATCTAGATACTATTGTTGTCTTTGGTCTACCATTCTGGAAGCTCCTCATATCTATGACAGAGAATCCAGTAGCCTGGTTCAATTTCACGGTATTCTGGAATCCTCTCCCTACATATGTCTTGAACATACTCACACCGTTCATTAAATGGGCATCCTATATGCGGTTCCGCCAAGTCGGGGGGATTGCCAGGTATACCTCGTATACGTAGACCCTTCTCTCTTATTTTCCGAATCAGCTCCATCGAAGGATTGCTCATGATGAATGCGCGTGTGAAAGGATGTCCCGGAGAGTTGAGGACTCTTTCCGTATCACCAAATTCAACAATATGCCCTGCTGTCATTACACCTACTCTATCGCAAGTTTTAGCAATCGTTCCCTGATTATTGCTAATCAACAAAATCGAGATGTCCAATTCATTACGAACAATTTGAATTGCATTAAGAACTCGATTTTGAACTCCAACATCTAACGCAGTAGTTGGTTCGTCAGCAATCATTAATTTGGGAAGAGAAACAAGCGCCATCGCAATCAGAACTCGCTGATCCTCGCCTACACTGAATTGAGCCGGTTTCATGTCTTTTCTAATATCGACATCTCCCAGCTCTACTAGGTCAAGTGTTTGCAATACCCTCTTCATGACCTGCCACTCTTTGAGCTCATTATCTTCATCATGTACCCAAAGAACTTCAGCCGTTTGTTCTTCAATATTCGAATATGGATTCAGGGATTTTGTTGTGCCTTGAGGAACATAAGTAATCTCATCCCCTAAAAGTTTCCTGTACTCTTTTTCACCAAGAGTCGCAAGATCCTTTCCTTCAAACAAAATACGCCCCTCTACACCTGGTAGTTCTTCTCCAAACGCCTCAGATGTTAGTCCCTTTTTTCGTGCTTCATCTTTTAATGCCCATAATCTCTTGTTTTCTTCATTTGCTGCGGTTGAGGCATAGTATCTTGAAAGATGTTCGAACATCCCCAGAATTGAAAGTGCAACACTGGTCTTTCCAGCACCTGACTCCCCAAAGAGACCTACAGACTCGCCTTTTCGAATTTCAAAGCTCACATTATTTACAGATTTGCCGAGTCCCTTTTTTGAAGTATAGTATGCTCTTAGGTTCTCGACCTTGAGGGTAACTTCATCAATTGTGACAACCATAACTTTCCAATTCTTTCAAGACTGAAATATTCTATGGCCGAAGCATTTCATCGTCAATCATTGCTTTACTTCTGTAAAGAACTCTACTCTCAACCTCATACCATATCAATCCGCCAACAAATGAAACTATAAGATTCAGAAGATAGAATGGAATATAGAACCAAATAGAAGGCCAACCAAGTATTGCTGCAAAATCAGGTATCTCGTGATTGACCACTGCTGTTTGCGATATACTCCAATAGACAATGGACATCCAAAATATCTGGAATAGTAGAATGTGATATGATGACTTCCCCACTCGTTCTATGAACTTCTGTATTGTGCCAGATGCAGTTTGCGGAAACAACGTAAAGGCGACTAGAAAGAAGTATGCTGCATATCCGTAGAAGAAGAGCGTGTAATCTCCTTTAATGAAATTTTGAATCAGACTCATGGTCTGTCCAATAACTCCAGAACTTGAACTCAGAAATTGTGTTGAATAATCCAACATTAAGAATACACTGAATGCAAGATATGGGTATACAAACCAATTGTGTCTGTTTCTCACATCATAATTCTTTGAAAACCATAATCCAAGTCCCACAGCTGGTAAGAAGAATAGAATGTTAACTCGAATCGCACTGATGATGAACCAATCATATACGGATGAAGCAGCTGGATAAAGGAACCAAAGTACGGACTGCATTAAAAGTTCGCTAAGAAAGCACAGACCGATAGTCACTAGCGGTCTTCTGTCAAATAACCAGTAAATCAAAGGAAAAACAAAAATCGAACCGAATAAAAGAGGGATAAACCAATTACCCGGTCCCCAGAATGGAAGATAGCCTAGAAGTAAGTATATGCTTGTATCGAGATGTCCTAGTAGCAGACCAAGGATGATGGACATCAAGTATAGAATGATGAATGGAAGGACGTATCTTTTTGTTTTGCGTATGAAATATTCTATTGAGTAGAGTTCTAGAAGGCTTTTGGTCTTTCGATACCTGAACGAAGACCCCATATTAAAGCCCATAACAATTAGGAAAAAAGGGATTGATAATCGTTCCCAAAATACACTTCCCAATGCTCCTTTTATTTCCCAAGTTAAACTATGATCTAGCACAACAAATGCGATTGCTATCGCTTTCAAAACATCAAGTTGGAAATAGTAGGGTCTCTTCTCTTCTTTCTCATCAAATTGAACCTCAAAAGTATTGCTTTCTCCCTCTATCAAGGTTGTTCAGTGATGGAAGTACTTGCCTCCAAAAATACCATCCGGCTCAAGCATGTAAATGTTATATCAATGATAAATCGTTCAAGATTATCTTATTATTTACAGTCTTGATGCAATACAGCATGTAAGGTGATAGTCTCTGAGGAGTTGATTTAGACCTTAAACTTGATATGATGAGCTGAAACACTTCTCAATATGTCTGATGGTTG
>JAEORI010000070.1 GCA_016840965.1 Candidatus Thorarchaeota archaeon
AGAAGGATGCCTATTCCTAGGAGGGATATTCCAACCATGAAGTAAATCAATGCCCGCATTTCTGGGCGGATTTCCTCAAACACTTGTGTTCACCTTCGCTGAACAGCGACCTAAGTGTTACTTATAGACATTGTGCAATGAGGACTAACTGCAAGGCGGATATTATCGTAGTCTGAATTTTTTAGCAATGTCTTTGGGCATCGAATCTGGGTACGGTTCATCAAGTCTAATTCGAGCTTGGGTTGGAATTGGTGCAGTATCATGCATACATTTCCCATCCTGGGTCAATTTGCGAATTGCACACTTTGAATCAACGCACCAGCCCTGGTCGCACTCTTCATCAATCCATGTGCACCAGACTAAGTCTTTCTTTCCTTGTTTTCTGATTTTTAATGCAGGAGGCTTCTTACCACATAAAAAGTTCTTACATAGAGCTGTACATTCGACATTGTTGCTGACCATTTCTGACCGCTCCAAAGTTTGTTCATGTTCACCTCTTCTCAGCAGTTCTGAGTAGTGATATCAATCGTTCTTGGCTCCCTTCAACAATCTTGATGTTTCGTTCAAGTTTCACCTTTGTGGAATCATAGGAATCTCGTGATAGATCACCAATCTTGAATTTGGCTTCGATCCGATTCATTTCCTTCTCAAGGCTCCTGAGTGTTTTTTTGATTCCCTTAACCCATTTTTTAGCATTCTTGATTGCTGTCTTTAGATTCTCCCGAATTTCTTTGATTGAGCTGAGTATATCGGTTCGTTGTTCCTTGTAGACCGCCTTATCTAAAGTACCTGAGATTTCTTCAAGTCTAGTAAGACGCGTTTCATCTTTATCTAAAGCATCTAGCAAACTTTCCAAGGCTATTGATCCTGAAACTGATGCCAATTCTCTTCGTCGGTTCTTCGTTTTCTCGAATTCAGCACGCAAATCTTCCGCTCTGGCGGTAAGCACTTGTTTGTTAGCTTTTTGAAGTTGAAGAGCCTGCCTAGTTGCTTTGATTCTATCTATGATGCTATCAAGTTCTATGTCAACAATATCAAGCTCAGATCTAGATAGAAGTACGACTGCAGCGTCCTTTTCCATATCTTCAATCGAAACATCAAAATGAGGTTGAATCACCTTTTCCGCTTCAACTGGAGGAACAATGAAGTCTATCTTTGTTTCAGGCTGTGATTCTTCTTGGGATCGACTTATAGAATCGCCTAAATCAAGCGGTTTTCCACAAATCTTACAGTAACGTCCCTCAGGGACGTCTAAACCACAGAAAGGACAAGTTACAAGCGAGTCTGACATGGTTCTGCATCATCCATGATGAAGATATTATTCGGATTCAAGTCCGATCTTAATCACAACGTGTTTCATTATAGCGTACCCAGTCGACTACTCACTTCATCTAGCTTGGCTTTTGTTGTGACTATTGTGTCTGCACCATAGGTTGGAAGCACTTTCAACTCCTCAATAAGAAGAGCTATTGCCTTGTTAGAATCAATGTCCTTCTTTTCGAGGGAGCCATCAGGAAATGTAAGTGATGCTTCTACCCACTTTGTCTTTGTTTCATCTGAGGGGAAAAGACAGTAGATGTAGTCTTCATTGCTACAGATAAACGAGGGAGTGTTCTCCCAGGCTTGAGCCAACATCACGCCAAAAGCCTTTGCATTTTCAGCTTTATCAGCCATCAAGATAACCTCTGGGGCCAGATATTGGTAAGGGACAATGTAATTGCGAACTTAACTGTTTTGCTGATTGAGTATGATCTAAGGTCTGTGCCACACAAATGAATAGTATGCTACATCACCAGTTTCCTTTACAGTAGCAATTATGAATTTCTTCCGTACGCTTGTGGCTAAGCGCCCGGCCCGAACAATATCAAGTGGAACAACACCCTTCCTTTGAGGAATCACATGGACAAGAAAAGGTGCATGATCCTTTCCAGGACCATACTCATAGACTGCAAAATCGGTTCCAAACTTCAGTCCTGGGCGTACAACATATCCACGCTCACGCAACTGCGAATATACGATGAAGCGGTCTTTGAATTCATCAGACCATTCAGAACCTAGCTGAAGGAGATCTTCAACAGTGAGAACCCTATCATCATTGTGGCGCCGCACTTTCAGTCTATTCTGTTGTGTAAGGTACACACATTCTATCAACGATAGCTCGAGCGGCTTGTCAAAAACAGAGGACTTAGGCTTTCTAATTCCTACTGGTTGACCAAAGTAACCATCCTCATAGAGTCGCATACCATGATCCGGATTCCAAATGATTCCTCTGTCGCCTACAAGCCTGGCTTCTGCCATAGAGGAGTTTTCTTCCAATTCATTGCACCGACTACATCAACTATTGAGTGTGAGTGAGAGCGTCCGAATTACGAGCGCTGCATCTTCACTGAAGTTAGCAATATCCTCTAACATGTTTATGAAGTCTCTAAATCGCAGCATTACTGCAGTGGGAATATCAAGTGGATACAACAGTGATACTATCTTCCTCTGAACAACATCTATCTGCTTCTCTAGTCTACAGATCTCGTCAGCACGTTTCATTGACTCTTCCATATTTATGGATAGAAATCGAACTGCTTCCCTTTGTGCAGAAAGCTGGGAACTCATTAATTCTCCAAGTTCTTTGATGTTATCTTTCAGTTCACCGTTAGGAGCCCAATGGCTAACGACAGCAGCCAAGTGGTAACATGCAATCTCAGCACCATCTACAGACTTGTCATTGTAAAATACAAGCTTGAGAAGGTCTTCGCGCTGCATGAGGGAACTCGCTTTTGCTAGTTCATTGAGAATAGTGCGCTTTAGTGCATCTCCTTTTTCTTCCAAATCTGTGATTTTTGCTAGTTCTTCTGCTTCAATAGACTTCTTGCCATCGAGCCAATCTGTAATTGCATTGACTACAATCTTATTCGCTGATACTACAACACGAAAATGCTCATCTAGCATTTGTGTGATATTTCCTAGTTCAGAGCTCATGAACCGTCCATTATCAAGAACCATAATGCGCACCCTTATTGAGCTGAGTCGATTAGAGTAGCTTTTTAATTCTTCTGGACTACGAGGAAGACAGGAGAAAGGAATAGTGGAGCTCTGGCAGATTATCGTTGCGGTCATCCAAGGACTAGTAGAATGGCTCCCAATAAGCAGTGAAGGGCAGGTTGTCCTATTTCTTTACAACTTCACGCTCGTCCCCTCTGAAGAAATTGTCACTCTGGTGGTCTGGCTACATATTGGGACTGCTCTAGCAGTGATAGTGAGATACCCACGAGTCATATACGAGATATTGAGCCTTAGAGATAGAAGACTTTTGAAACTATTAGTAGTGGCTACACTAAGTACAGCAATCACTGCAGTACCATTCTATCTTTTTTTGAAGAATAACTTAGCACCAATGCATGGTGAGCTTCTAAACATGTTTGTGGGGGGATTATTGTTAGTGACCGCCCTAGTGCTGTATATTCCGACTAGAAAAGGAGAGGGAGCTACCACAGACGTCGAGCGAGAGGTTGAGGAGAAGCAAGCGGTCACAACCGGTCTGGTTCAGGGACTTGCTGTATTACCTGGTTTAAGCCGATCAGGAATTACTATCTCCGCCCTTCTGATGCAAAGGATAGACAAGGAAGTCGCAATGAAGTTTAGCTTCTTGATGAGCGTACCAGCTGTGTTAGCGATACTTCTCTTGGAGATACTTTCAGGAAGTGTACTACCTTCAGGAGTCGAACCGTTCGACCTTGTTGTGATCGAGGGAATTGTATTCTTGATTGGGCTTGCTTCAATGGAGTTTCTATTAAGAATTACAAGACGAATCAGCTTCTGGAAATTATGCTTAGTACTCGCTATCGTGGCAATCCTGTTTGGTATTCCTGCTCTCATACCATAATAAGAATCATTCAGCTCGCTTCTGAAACATCATGGCTATAGGAGAGTTAGCTTTTCTCCACTCAGCAAGCTTTCCCTCATAGTCGAGAGGGATTGGATGCCGACCATGATTGCCAATAACAATGAATAATGTGCCAATTCGAGCTTGTTTAAGGAGCACCTTAATCCAATTGTCAGTCCGTCGTACAATCTTTTCAAGTAGTGTTTTTGGAGGTGTTCGATGACCATATTGTGCGTAGAGACTCTCGAAATCTAAGAAATGAAGGTATAGAAGCTCACTCTTGAAAATGTGTTTTGTCGCCTCGATATAGGTGGCCATATCATCACGCGGCCGTACTGTGTATGAGGGGTCAAAATCAAATTGAACCATGTCTTCTTCTCGACAGATGATTCGAGTTATTTTACCAAACTTCTTGACATGTTGAATGAGATGAAAGTCGGTTCTGTGGCCTCGCAAGAGTCTCTTGATGAGGGGCAGTGCATATGGATCATTGGTTTCGAGAAGAGCCAAGACTTCCATATTCTTGATGAGTGCCTCAGGTTTGTATACTACAGCTTCGAAAAGTCCAAAGTTGTCTATCATTATGATTACTACAGATTTCGGGGTGAATTTCTGTAACACCTCTTCATTTGGAGGAAAGAGTCCTTCAGGAACTTCTATTCCCAAGAGTTTCAAAACTGTTGCAGGAAACTCGAGTGCGGTTGTGCGAACCTGTGGAAACGACATTAAACTTTCCTCGGTGGTTTTCCATTGTTTAATCCTGCATAGCCTTCAAGAAGCTTATGTATACGTATCGATTACTGGATACGCATCACCGTTAATTCTTCAAGCTTCTTTAACCTATGGCCTATGGAAGGGTTAAAAACATCAGCGGGTGGTTCTCAACATAGAGGCAGGTCAATGACCCTACGGGAAATCATTTACAAAGATACAGTCAAGTTCATTCTCTCAGGGGGTAAGGGTGGGGTCGGAAAAACCAGTAGTGCAGGAGCTATGGCGGTCCTATCTGCGCAGCACGGTTTCCGGACACTTGTACTATCAACAGATCCGGCGCATAGTCTTAGTGATAGCTTTGATCAAGACCTTTCAGGAGGGGATGTAATTCCAATTGAGGGTTTTGATAATCTGTGGGGAATGGAGATAAGCACAGAAAAAGGCATGGAAGATTTCCAGAAAATAGTAGGAGAGGGTGCTGTTGGTCCTGAGGCACAGATGGCTGCAGGTCTCATGGGAGATATGACAGGAATGGCGCCTCCAGGATCAGATGAAGCCATGGCTTTTGGGAAGATGCTTGAGTTTATTGAAGATTCGTCATATGACCGTGTCATCTTTGACACAGCACCAACTGGACATACTCTCAAACTGCTTGAACTGCCAGACCTCCTAGATAGTTGGCTTGGGAAGATACTCACTCTAAGGCAACGACTGAGTTCTATGATGGGAGCACTTCGCGGGTTTTTCGGAGGTGGTGATCAGGAAGACAACTCGTGGCAAATGATTCAGCAAACAAAGGATAAAATCCGCGCCGCGAGAATTGAACTTTCAGACCCAGATACAACGCAATTTGTAGTCGTAATGATCCCAGAGGCTATGGCAGTCTTCGAAACACAAAGACTACTTGCTAGTCTAGGTTCATGGCATATTCCTGCAACTCATCTAATCATAAATCAGCTAATCCCTCCAAACCCATCTTGTGGCTTCTGCTCAAAGAGGTATGAGATGCAACAGTCAAATCTTAAAGATATTAGAGAACTATACTCTGATATGGACCTAACAGAAGTGCCACTATTCGATGGAGAGATAAGGGGTATTGAGGGTCTTACTAGATTAGGGCAAATACTGATTGGTGAAGAGGTATAGAAAGAATGAAACGCTCGTTAAAAATCAAAGCAGCAGCGATATTCTTGATTTTTCTATTTTTAGCATCATTTGCCATTGTCGTCTATGAACTTTACAAACCTTAAATCAGAGTGATTGAAGAACTAGACGCCTTTGACACGCTTGACTACTGGTGGGCGGATTTTGTATAATATTCTACCCCCGCAGTATGGACACTTCACACCTGGTAGTGTCTTCAGACCTTCGGGAGTTACCTCGCGATGACATTTGTGGCATACATAGACCAAATGAAATTCAACTCCAGTATCGCGAAAGAAAAAATGAAGCACATATGAAGCTTTTCTTAGGACCCCTCAAGACTCTTGTTCTTTGTCAAAAACGTTTCCTTCAACAAGACCACTACTCAATACTCGTGTAATTTTTACCCGCAGTGGAGTTCCTGTTGTGAATCCACCTCGCACTGTCATTATTGGACCCTCCTCAAGAGGATAGACCATGGTGAACCCATGATGAGTCTTTGATGGTTCTGCAGCAATCCCGCCTACCACTCTTCCAATGTACTGATCCTTCTTGCTACGATTAATCTTCTCAGCTTCTTTTCGCAGAATTTGACCAAACTCGTCTTTTGTGGATGATTCAGGGTAACCTGCAAACGCGGATCCCGGTAATGAACGAAAACCGTAGAGAATGATTCTCTCTGCACCTGCTTCACTTACTTTCTGCATCATCTTGACTGATTGCGCAGTTGTTTCAGCTGTTTCACCAGGGAGTCCATAGATTAGGTATACGAAAGGTTTCATATCATGCACTCTGGCGATACGAACTGCTCGAATAACATCCTCAGGACTTCCACATTTTCCAATTTGCTCCATGTGATATTCAGACCCTGTTTCAAGTCCTATATTGGGAGAACTAGAGATTAGGGATCGTTTCAATGTATTAGCGACTTCATCTGTGAAGAGACAAGCTTTCATGTTTTCAATGCCTATATGGATAGACCCTGCAGAAACCTGTGGTATCGAATTGAGCTTTCCCAGAAGATCGTCAATTGCTACAATATTCGCAGGTGGATTACAGGGATCAGTCAGAGGTTCACTACCACGCATATAGTCTAAGAAACATGGAGCTTCGAGAGTGATTCTATGCACTCCGAGGTCAAGTAATTCTTTGATTTCTTTAGCAATTGAGTTCGAAGTCTTACTTCTTGGAGAACCCCACGTGCCAGGAACACTACAAAATCCACAGCCTGGTGGAATTTCCTCAGGACAGTCCAATCGTATGAATGGATCCTCAGCATCACAGTTGCCACACTCTGTACATTGTATTCCTTTATCTAGAGGATACCTTGGTCGATGGAAATTAGAACATCCACGGAGTACCTCAACATACACCTTGCAAGCTTGATAGTCATTGTAGTCCGTTATCCTAACAGTTGATGATTGATACCTCTCTGATAGTTCATTTGCTGGGATGAGTTTTCGTGGCTTATTGATCCTAGGTTTGTCCGATTCAAAATAGGCGACACCATGAATTTCTGTGAGTGGGGTTTTTTCAACCAGAAAATCATTCTTCAGCAATTCATCAAGTGTGACTTCCCCTTCACCAATCACTAAGACATGAGGTCGAATCTGCTTGAGGACTACGTCAGGCGCTGAAGCAATTGGCCCTCCAAGAATAAATCTCCCTTTAGGGTGGCTTGTTTTCCAAAATTTGGCTATTTTTTCTACTGTGACTTGGTCCATTGTCATGGCACTGACAGCCAGATGGTCAAACCGCTTCAGAATTCCCCTCTTAGAAAGAATTTCCTCAGCCCTGCGGATAGAGCACGGAATGCCATGACGTTCAAAGACCCCTGCGACTGCGCGAGGACCGCAACCAATGGAATCCCGAGAGCTTGTACGTTGTCCTGCACCTGCACTGAGCGCATCAACGATTAAAACATGACCGGACATTATCAACATCCATGAAGGTATTAGTCGGCTCTTTACTGTTGCCCAACTTCATTTTGCACAGACTCATAGCACTTTTAAGGCGCTAGGGTTACTTCTTTCGTAGGCAAAAAAGGATTGCCAAAACTAAGGAGTACAATGCTGCGTGAGCGACGACGAAGGCGGAATTTGCCCGAATTGTGGATTGCCTCAAGACCTATGTGTTTGCGAAACAATAGCACAGGAAGAGGCGAGGATTTCTGTAAGTATTGAACGAAGGAAATGGGGTCGCTTGACAACCATCGTCGAGGGTTTTGATAAGAACATCGACCTCAGTGATTTGTCGACCAAACTGAAAGCCAAGCTCGCATGTGGAGGTGCTGCAAAGCATGGTCACATCGAACTTCAAGGAGACCACCGAGGGTCCATCCAAGATGTGCTTGCCAAACTGGGATTTCCAGAGGAAATGGTTCAGGTAGACTGGTCGTTTGAAGTAACTGGAAGAAGGTAACGAATTTCGGTAGGTCCTCTGAGGATTAATCCCATTCAATCAGGAGCGCAGAGACAGTGTAGAGGTTTCTCTCTATGCTATCCGAGAGTCATCGAATCTATACCAAGCTTCTTGACGATCTCCTTGTATCGATTCCGAACAGTGACCTCAGTGACGCGTGCAACCTCAGCTATCTCACGTTGAGTCCTGCGTTCATCAAGCATAATTGATGCCACATAGATAGCTGCTGCGGCTAAGCCAAGGGGGTCCCTTCCTATAGTGAGACCAATATCCCTACTTCTCTGAAGGATCTCTACAGTCCGTAGTTGTACTGGGCTCGATAATTCAAGCTGCGAGGCAAAACGGGAAATGTAATCGATGGGATTACTGAGAGGTATTTTGATAGACAGACTCCGTAAGAGTAATCGGTAGCACTGACCGAGCTTCTTCTTGTCCACCCTTGATGCATCTGCAACCTCATCCAATGGGCGTGGTTTCATCCTGATTCTGCATGCAGCATAGAGGGTTGCAGCGACCATTGCCTCAATAGACCGACCTCTTACAAGTTTTTGAATGATAGATTTTCTGTACAACAATGCTGCCAATTCACGTATTGGACCGGGGATTCCTAATTGTGATGATAGACGCTCAAGTTCTGACATTGCCTGAGCTAGATTCCGGTCCATTGAACTATGTACACGAGATCGTATCTGCCATTTTCTCAACCTATAGATTTCAGACCGGCGAGTAGGACTGAGTTTCTTTCCAGAGGTGTCTCGATCTCTCCAATCAATAACAGTTGAGAGACCCTTGTCGTGAACAGTATATCGAATCGGAGCCCCAACACGACTACGAGCATCACTCTCTTCCGAACTAAAAGCCCTCCACTCTGCCCCAGTATCAATCCTGTGATCTGACAGAACTAATCCACACCCACCGCAAACACGTTCACCCCGAGTCGCATCCTCGACAACAGATACCGAACCACATTCAGAACACACAAGTGGTTCAATGCTGGCATCGGAAACGGTACCCTTTCTATCAGTAGCTTCGCGCGTACGGTCCAATGTCTCTCCTCCGTTGCTGGTGGAACCGGAAAAATCCGTCAGAATTCACTGTGTCATCATAGTTTTAGAGACAGTCTCCCGGAACCCACAAAATACCAAACGAAGAAAGAGCTTTTAATGTTTCTGAATTAACCGATGGTGGTTTCGACGTATCACGAAGCTTGTTTGAACATGCACAAAAGTGTCTAATTAGGTTGTCCTCTCATGGCCTCGCTCGGTTATGATGACTGTATGCTCATGTTGAGACACAAATTCTCCCTTTTCTTCAGTAAGTATATGATGTCCAAAGAGTGCGCCATTCTTTTCTAGCTCCTTGATAGCCATTTCAAGCGAAGCAGGAGACATCTGTTCAGCAAGCCATCTTTTGGCAAATGGAAACTCTTTGTATTCTTTCCTAGCAATACCTAAGAACTGCTTAGTTCCTTTGAATCGTACTGGAACTCTGACTGGAAGAAGTTGATATATTAGTGGTCGTGGTAGATCAGTTATATTTCCAGACCCAGTGCTAGCGAATGTTTCAATGGCATACACCTCGCCTTCCTCTACAAGAACTTCTGCTTTGCCAGAAACACAGGGAACTTGCTTCTCAGCGTGAAGCTCGTATTCTTTCAGTTGGTGTCCAGATAGTTGTTTTATTGGCTCAAATCCAGCATTGTGAATCGTGTCCTCAATCAACGCCCCGATTGTATTGAGTTTTGCACCGGGACGCATCATCTGAACAGCCACATTTGTAGCATCAACCGCTGCTTTAACAAGCGCTTCATGATCTGGATTTAATGCGATTGTGAATGCAGTGTCAGCGATACAACCATCAACATGTGCTCCACAATCCACTGTTACAAGATCTCCTTCCTCAATGACGGTCTCATCATTAAGTGGAGAAGTGTAGTGGGCAGCTATATTGTTAAGAGCTACATTGCAAGGAAATGATGTGCCAGATGAGTGTTCGCGAATATAATTCTCAACCGTATCAATAATATCAATGACCTTTGTGCCTGGTTTCACCATGGGTCGTGCTAGATCTAAGGCTTCGCGAGCAACTACACCAGCTCGTCGCCACTTGTCCCAGGGGTCTTCTGACACGTTATTCGTATTGTCTACAGGCTTTTCATCAGCCATGAAATCACCAACTGTATCGCTTGTCAGAGGTTGACAAGATAAAAGTGACGGAAAGGCAAGCTATGCAAGAACCTTCTCAATGCGTTTAGCAATTCGGGTCATCATGAAGAACATGTAGCCTATGTTTGCACGTTTAGTTGTAAGGACAGCAAGGATAGCATCGGCACCCGCATCACAAATTATGACATAACCTGTTTCACCCTCAATGAGCATTCGCACAAGAGGGCCCCGCTTGAGTTGTTTGAAGACCTTTCGTGTAGCCTCTTGAATTTGGGTGGATCTTCCTGCTATCACATCCTCGTCGGGCACATTCTTTTCATCAGTCCCTTCAGGGTAGTGAGAGCAAATTGTGAGACCTTGTGATTTTGAGATGACAGCACTTGCTTCTACATTGCCTTGGGATGCTCGGCTCAAGTCTACTAAAAGCTCATTCAACATTTCGGTCTTTGAGGACAAGATAAGGCAATCCTCCCGTGGCGTCTTTAGTCCAATGGATTGTCAAGTATTTAAACTCTCTTGGCGCCTTCTGTCTTAAGTCCCTTAATTATTTTCGCTAGCTCGGCGCCTTTGTCACCTTGAACGTGCTTTTCAAGGTAAGTTCCTTGTACCACGATGGACGCTCCAGCCTTGACTGCGGCTACTACTGATTTCTCATCATTAAAACCACCGCCTGTGATGACGGGGATTTCTATGAATTTTGAAACAGTTTCAATCATCTCAAGTGGCACTCCTCCGCCTTCTGCCCCGCTACCAGCCTCTAGGTACACCAGTTTCATTCCTAGAAGCTCTGCAGCAATAGCATACATAGCAGGAAGTTTTGGCTTATCTCTTGGAAAAGGCTTTGCATCTCCCACCCATGCTGCTGTCTTACCAGGTGCAACGATAAGATAGGCCATCGGAATCGCTTCAATTTGCATCAACTTAATCTTTGGTGCAGCGAGTGCCTGGGCACCAATGATATAGTACGGGTTGGTGCTATTAAGAAGCGTCATGAAAAACATGGCGTCAGCTTTTTCTGACACTCCTGTTATATTGCCTGGAAATAGAATTGTAGGAATGTCAACTGCTTCGCATATCTTCTCGCATGCATCATCAATCACACCAAAGATGGTGCTTCCACCAATCATGATTGCATCGCTTCCAGCTTTTTCGGCTAGACTAGCAATCTCCACAACGTTTTCAATTCTAGTAGATAGTGGATCAGGGTCCAGAAGTGAGAAGTGGCAAGCACCGTCGGACTCGAGCTTTTCAGTGATATATTTCCACACTTTGCCGGCCATTGAATAGCCTCCCAAATGTAGGTGTTTCGCCCTTGTCATGCTTTTTACACTTTTGGTAAACTCCCAAAATATGTTCTGATTTAAATTGTGACCAGAATTGCGTTGTTCCCAGTATTCAGACAAATCATTTTGTCTGATTGATGCAGGATGAGCGAGTCGATCTTTACATAGACAGGTCCATTCATAATACTTGGATATTTGTTCGATAATGGACCCAAATGGAACGATTTTTTCTGTAACTGAAATATCGTGAAGTGATTTGTGTTTGTTATTCTCAACCTTTATTACCAGTGTTGGATGAAGCTGTAAAGATGTGTTCTGCAAAACGAGGACTGGTATATGACCACAAGTGATCCAAAAGGAAGTAGTGCAGGACCCGCAGACATCGTAGTTGTATCAACCGATCCTGAGCTACGTATCGGCGTATTTCCTTGTAAATGTGGTAAGAACATCGGAGCTGTTGTAGACATTGATGCAGTTGCCGAGTATGCCAAAACACTTCCTGGTGTCGCGCATGTTCAGGTGAATGTGTATACTTGTGCAGACCCTGGACAGAGAGAGATTCAAGAAGCTATCGCAGAACATGGTCTCAATCGCATTATCGTTGCTTCATGCAGTCCAACCATGCACGAAGACACATTTAGGAAAGCGGTCAAAGCTGCTGGACTAAATCCGTACTTGTGCATCATGGCGAATATTCGAGAGCATGTGTCATGGGTTCACCAACATGACCATGCAGCGGCAACCCAAAAAGCAAAGGATCTAGTAGCCATGGCAGTTGCTAAAGCTGCAACCCTCCAAGCACAACCTGAACAAGATGTTCCGGTGACTCAAGCAGCTCTGGTCGTAGGTGCAGGTGTAGCGGGGATGCAGGCAGCTCTCGATCTTGCGGAAGCAGGATTCAAGGTTCACTTGGTTGAGAAGCAACCGACGATTGGAGGAATCATGGCGATTCTTGACAAAGTGTTTCCTCAAAATGATTGTTCCATCTGTATCCTTGGCCCAAAAATGGTAGACGTTGCCAAACACCCGAATATCAATACAATCACAATGGCTGAGGTTGAATCAATCTCAGGATATGTTGGGAACTTTGAGGTTAGAGTGAAACAGAGAGCTAGATATGTGGACATTGATGCTTGCACAGCATGTGGAGACTGTGTAGAAGTCTGCCCAGTCGATGTTCCTAGCCGGACTGATCAAAATCTGACCTGGCAAAAGGCAATTCAGATACCGTTTCCACAGGCGGTCCCTTCGAGCTACTTCATTGACCCAGATGCATGTCTTGGAATGGATTTGATTAGATGCGGAAAATGCATTCCCCGTTACGAACAAGAAGCCATTGTAGCCTCTGACCGAGCTAAGTACATTGATCTTGATGTTGGAGTGATTATTCTTGCTACCGGATTCAAACCAGCTGACCCGAGCAAAACTCCCCGCCTTGGATGGGGCAGATATCCAAATGTGATCACTTCATTAGAGTTCGAACGACTCATTAATGCGGCTGGTCCTACAGAGGGGGCACTCGTTAGACCTTCGGACCTAACGAAACCGACGTCTGTGGCAATTGCTCAGTGTGTTGGTTCACGAGATATTAGCACAAGGTCAGGATGTTCGAACTTCTGTTGTGCAGAGTCTGTGAAATGTGCGCTCCTTATCAAAGAGCATTACCCAGACACAGAAGTTTCCATCTTTTATCAAGACTTGAGAATGCACGGCAAGTACTTTGAAGATCAATATCAGAAAGCAAGAGAAGAAGGTGTCAAATTCATTCGAGGTCGAGTGGGCGAGATCCAGCAGTATCCAAAGACAAAGAACCTTCGTGTGAGTGTCGAAGACACTACTCATAACAAGCTTCTTTTGGAAGACTTCGATATGGTGATTCTTTCAATGGGTGCAGAGGGGACAGCGGGTAACTTTCCACTTCCAATATCCTGCACACATGACTCGTTCTATATTGAGTCACATCCAAAGTTAAGACCAGTTGACACTAGCTCTGCAGGAGTCTTCATTTGTGGAGGAGCAGAGAGTCCAAAGGACATAAGGGACTCTGTTATTCAGGCAAGCGCTGCTGCAGGAAGAGCAGCTATCATTCTTCAAAAGGGCAGGTATCCGATTGAAGCGCTAAGTGCTAAGATAATGCAAGATCTTTGCAGCAGGTGTGGAACATGCGTGCAACGCTGTCCATATGGAGCCATTTCGCAAGATGGTACTGGTAAATTCACAGTCATGGGTGCTCTCTGCCAAGCTTGCGGGACATGCGCTGGTGATTGTCCACAAGATGCAATCTATATGCCAAACTTCACGAGCGAACAGATTGAGGCACAAATTGATATCGCGCTGCAGGAGAATCCAGGGAACAAAATAATTGCATTTGCATGTGCATTCTGTTCATACCGGGGGTCAGACCTAGCAGGAGTATCAAGAATGCAGTATCCAACCAATGCCAGAGTCATTCGAGCGATGTGTTCAGGGAGATACTCTACGAAGTTTGCTCAGAGAGCATTCGAGCATGGAGCTGGAGCTGTCCTCTATTCTGGATGCCACCTCCCATCTGATTGCCACTTCCAAACAGGAAACCACTGGATGGCAAAACGAGAACCGAGAATCAGAGGATGGATGAAAAGGAATGGAATTGAAGACGAAAGGTTCCAGGTGGAGTGGGTATCTGCGGGAGAAGGAAAGAAATGGCAGACTATTATGACTGAGTTAGCAGAGGTTGTAAAGACCCCAAGAAAAAGTACCCCAAAACCAAAGGAGCCAGAAGTGTCAAAGGCGAAGAAAGAGGTCAAAACAAAAGCGGGTGCAAAACCAAAGTCAGAAACGAAAGCGAAAACAAAGCCAAAAAAGAAAGCTAGCAGTTCCACGAGGGAAACTGCAAAGAGAAAGATTGTAAAGAAGAAGTGATTCGCGTGGCGGATAATATTCAAGACCAAACGCTGGAAGATCTTAAAGAGAGAGCTCGACCATGTTTCCAATGTGGAATATGTACTTCATCTTGTCCGGTCTTTAGAGTAGCTCCAGAGCTTAATCCGCGAATATCAGTTGATTCTATTATTACAAGAGGAGAGGTCCCAAGAGAGGGAAATGAGTGGCTATGTGCCTATTGTCTCATGTGTGATCAGAGGTGTCCAATGGGTGTATCACTTGCTGAGATACTTATGGAAATAAAAAACATATCTGCAAGAGAAGGAAAAGCACCACCTGACGTCATAGAGTCAGCTCAATCATTAATGCAAAATGGATGCTTATCACCCATCTCGAGTAGATCTGAGAAGATACGAGCTGAGTTAGGATTGCCAGATTTACCGAAAGCTGATCCGTCCGATGTCCTGAAGCTCTTTAAAGCAACAGGAGCGGTAGAGATTCTAGAAGCCAACAAAACTGGACAGGAGGAAGCATCTGAGTGAAGTATGCGTTCTTTCCTGGTTGTACAATGGCCTATCGTCTGCAATTCGCAGAGAAGTCAATCAGAATGGTTGCTCCAGAACTAGATATTGATCTTGTTGATTTGCCTTTTACTTGCTGTCCTGAGCCCAATGCAGTGCGTGCTTTGTCAGATGATACTTGGTTGACCTTTGCCGCAAGAAACATTGCTATTGCTGAAAGAGAGGGACTAAACATTCTCACTGCGTGTGCAGGTTGTCATGAGTCACTCTCCCTAGCAAAACACGAGCTTGAGCAAAATCCTGAGAAAAAGGACAAGGCAAACAGCATCCTCAAGGACCTGGGTCTTGAGTACAATGGGACATCAACAATAATTCACATGCATCAGATGCTATTTGACGAGATTGGAATTGAAACTCTTTCTTCAAAGGTTACACGTCCAATTCCGATAAAAGTCGTGACCCATTCAGGTTGCCACCTTCTGAGACCGGAGCGAGTTCTACATGTGGACAATGCAGAAGTGCCCGTGAAGCTTGATTTGCTATGTGAAGCGCTTGGGATGGAGCCATTAGAGTATATGGACAAGACCATGTGTTGCGGTGCAGGAGTCAGAAAAACCAATTCAGTCACTTCATACGCTGTGCTACGCGAGAAGATGGCAAGCATGCAGATGGTAGAACCTGATGCAATTGTTGTTTTCTGCCCTACATGCTTCATTACTTTTGAGTCTGGGCAGAAAGTGGCAAATAGAATATTTGATACCAACTTTATGTTCCCAGTCTTCTATTACACTGAACTATTAGCCATTGCCATGGACCTTCCAGACACAGACTTGCTGCTCGCTGAGCATAGAGTCAAGCTGGATCTTCCTAAGAGAGAAGACACCAAAAAAGAAACTAGAGTTGATGCAGGCGACTCAATTGCATCAAATCCATAATGAACTCATTCCCAAAACACTTTATTAATACCATACAACCGCGCCACATACTAGTGAAAGTCTAGTTACAAGGCTCAGCCTAGTTAGACAATACTGAAGCGAGGCGGTACATATGCCCGATAGACGGATTGGTGTCTTTCTTTGCCATTGTGGAAGTAACATTGCTGGCGTTATTGATATGCAAAAGCTTAGTGATGCTGTCTGTAACCTTCCGAATGTTGAGTTTGTGTCCGATTACAAGTATGTTTGCTCTAAGCCTGGGCAACAGACAATCAAGGAGAGTATTAAGAAACACAAACTGAACGGCATCGTAATCGCATCCTGCTCACCACGAATGCATGAACCAACTTTTCGGCAAACGCTGCGTGAGATAGGATTGAATCCCTTTCTGCTTGAAATTGCTAACATCAGAGAGCACGTGAGCTGGATTCATGCGGACGACCGAGTTGCAGCCACAGAGAAAGCAATTGATCTTCTTCGGATGGCAGTTGCACGAGCAAGACTTCTGGAACCTCTTGTTGAACCAGAGGTATCAATAGAAAGGTCAACATTAGTGATTGGAGGAGGAATTGCAGGCATCTCAGCGGCTTTGGACCTAGCAAATGCAGGATTCAAAGTCTATCTAGTAGAGAGAGAGCCTAGCATCGGAGGTATGATGAGCCGCTGGGATAAGACATTCCCAACTCTCGATTGTTCGAGTTGCATCCTTACACCCAGAATGGCAGAGGTTGGGAATCATGAGAACATTACACTACTGACCATGGCGGAGGTCAAAGAAGTAGATGGATTTGTGGGCAACTTCAAGGTGAAGATCCGACAGAAACCAAGGTATGTTGACATTGAGAAGTGTACATCATGTGGCGATTGTTCGGATATCTGTCCCGTTGATGTACCAGCAGAATTTGAAGCAAATTTGTCATATAGGAAAGCGATCTTTATTCCCTTCGCACAAGCTGTGCCCTCAGCCTACCTCCTAGATATGGACAATTGTCTTGGAGTAGCTGTAAGGTGCGGAAAATGTGCAGCAAACTGTGAAGCTCAAGCAATCAAGTATGATGATCACGAGAAGAACATCGAAGTCAATGTTGGAACCATTATTGTAGCAACAGGTTTTGAATTATTCAATGCTACTGAGAAAGCAGAGTATGGGTATGGTATATATCCCAATGTTGTGAACTTAGGAGAAGTAGAACGAATGTTCAACTCTGCAGGTCCGACCCAAGGTCATGTTCTTCGACCATCTGACCTGAAAGAGCCTGAGAAGATTGTCTATATTCAGTGCGTTGGAAGTCGAGATGAGTTAACCAACAAGTATTGCTCACGAATTTGTTGCATGACTGCAATCAAGCAGGCTAGAATGATTGTTGATAAGACTGATGCGAAGGTCTACATTTTCTATATTGACTTGCGCACCTTTGGTAAGGGGTATGAGGAGTTCTATGAGAGTACAGCTGAGGCGGGAGTCACTTTCATCCGCGGACGCGTGGGAGAGATCATTCAAGACGACGAAACGAACACTCTTACGGTCAGAGGAGAAGATACTCTTCTTGGTAAACCAATCCAGCTTGATGATGTTGGTCTCGTGGTATTATCAACGGGCGTGGTAGCTCCAGAAACGACGAAGCATGTAGCCCAGGTATTGAATCTCAGCCTGTCTCCCGACGGGTTCTTGCTAGAGGCGCATCCAAAATTAAGACCTGTTGACTCATTTAATGATGGGATTTTTGTTGCAGGAATGGCTCAAGGACCAAAGGATATTCCTGACACTGTTGCCCAAGCAAAAGCTGCCGCTGCTGGAGCAATGGCTCTTATGGGCAAAGGCAAGATTAGTGTTGAACCATACTACTCAGTTGTCGATGAGGAAAAGTGCGCTGGGTGTCAAGTTTGTATTTCAGTCTGTTCCTATAACGCAGTAGCATTGAATGAGAGAGGTCGTGCAGAAGTTAATCCTGCGCTGTGCAAGGGATGCGGAACATGTACATCAGCTTGTGCTAGTGGTGCAATATCATCACAGCACTACACAGATGGACAAATATCCGCAATGATTAGGGAATACCTCTCTGTTCATAAAGAAGTATAATAATAGGGCTCACATAAACTTCGAACTGCTTTATTGAGGGAGCAAAGGACAACCATGGAAGAAGTGACTGTCGCGATTCTGGCAGGAGGAACATCGAAAAGGTTTGGTTCAGAAAAACCGCTGGCTGATTTTAAGGGGAAACCGCTCGTCGTTCACATGGTCAATATCGCTCGTAAACTATCATCTCGAATTATAATTGTTGTATCGGATGAGATGCAAGAAGAAAAACTATCTAAGACTGGAAAAGGCGTTCCTATCGTAGTAGACCCCCCAAGCGATGTAAGATGTGCACTTACTGGAGCTCTGACAGCTTTCGAGTACACGGATACGCCTCATACCTTACTCCTACCAGTTGATACTCCTTTGGCCAATACCGACTTGCTAAGAGTGTTAATAGAAATGGGTCCCAAGCATGGAGCAGTCGTACCAGCATGGCCATCAGGATATATTGAACCACTTCATTCCGTCTATTTAGCAGAACATGCATACAATCGTGGTCTCAAGGTCATGGAGAAGGGAAAATATAGAATGAGCGATATGTTGGATGCCCTTCAAAACGTGCTGTTTGTATCAACAGAAGCTCTCAAGCAGTTTGATCCGAATTTAGACTCCTTTGTGAACTTCAATACGTTGCGAGAACTCAAGAGTATGGAAAAACAGCACGCGAAGAAACGAGGCCGCTAATCTATTGCATATTCATGCCGGATTCGGCAGGTTCCTTCATGTCCAACCATACAAGGACCATATGGATTCTCGGGAGTGCAGCGATTTCCAAAGAGGGAACAATCAAGTGGGTCTGTCATTCCAAGAATCACTTCATGGCATTGGCAACCAGGTAAGATATCCACTGATTCAAAT
Source organism: Candidatus Thorarchaeota archaeon (assembly GCA_016840965.1). The sequence goes on from JAEORI010000070.1 coordinate 18,860, forward strand.
TGAGGAAATTCAAAACGTAGTCGAGCATCATGTTGTGCATATTCTCTCCTAATATAATAACCAGACTTCTTTATTATCCCAAGTCCTCTCCAAGGAGCATCATTTAACTCGAAAACCTCAGCTAGGACTTTTTGCGCGGAGAGATTCCCTTCTGGTTTAACTACTCTTGTATATTCGTTTTCAGAGTCTGCACGACCTTCTTGAATCTGTCTTAGAATCATGCGTATTGATTCAAGAACATCTAGAGGTTCGAAACCAGCTACGACGCATGGGACTCCAGTCTTCTTTGCAAATGATTGGAATGCATTTGAACCGATTATGGATGAAACATGTCCAGGGGTTATGAAGCCATCAACTTCAAACCCCTCGATATTAACAAGAATCTCCATTGCTGGGGGAATTACTTTGAGTGATGTCAATATCGAAAAGTTCGTTGGTGGCTCTCCAAGCACCTCAAGACCAATTGTTGGGGCGGTGGTTTCAAAACCAACAGCAACGAAGACCACTTCCTTCTCAGGATTCTCACGCGCAATTGATACCGCCTCGCTAACACCATAGACAACTCGAACATCAGCTCCAGATGCACGTTCTCTTGTTAATGAAGAGTCAGTCGAGGGAACCCGAATCATGTCACCAAAGGTGGTAATTATGTGACCCTTTCTAGCTAGTTCAATTGCCATATCAATATCTTCAGCAGCACAGACGCAGACAGGACACCCAGGTCCAGCTACTAGTCTAATGGATTGCGGGAGTAGAGAACGAATGCCGTGCTGACTTATTGTGTCCTCATGGGTTCCACAGACATGAACAATCCTAATGTCATGCTTCGGGCATAGAGACTCAATCTCCCGTACTATTGCTTGAGCATATCGGGCATCACGAAATCCTTTGCTCTCACTCATTAGAGTTCAATCCAATCCTAATCAGACTAGTCCAGCTTAAAAGTGCAGATGTGTGTACGCCAAGCAAATTATTCAGTTTCACGGTCATCTAAAATGGCTTGAGCTTCTCCCACTGTGATAGATAGCTTGCTAGCTAATTCCCTTGCTGTAATGTTTGGATTCTTTGGTAAAATATAGTTCTGAGCATATCCTGCATTTCCTGCAAAAAGTGGATTGCTTTTTGCTGTTTCAATGAGAAGCTTATACAAGGGGTGACCTTTGAAATCTGCGATGTTAATATCGAGGATACGACCTGATTCGTTTTTCGTTTCCTTCGGTATTTTTGGTTTATTCATGGAATCAGGTGGATTATCCTTGCTAGGTCTTGTTAGTCTCATTTGCTTCAATGCAGCGTCCCAACCTTAGTTTCCCGGCGTAGCTTACAATGAAGTAGGCTCCTTCTAGAAAATTAGTCGAGGTGATATAAGCCTTGGGGAACTGCTAAAGAAGTCAGCATCATTGGAGCCACGAAGCAGATTGCCGATGGATTTCATTTCATAGATGGCGCGTTTCCTGCGTAGTAAGGTTTAACAAGGCTTGCTCTGATGGCACCAAAGAACAATATGGCCCAAGGGTCTTAAATGGAGAATAAATTATTGCCTCATGGCATTCGGAGAATAGTTCTGGATGTGCTAAAGCCTCACAGCCCGAGACTTACTGACCTTGCTTTGATGCTTGCTCGAAATGAACGTGTCACAGGGCTGAACATTACACTGAAAGAAGTAGATCAAAATACTGAGAGCATTACAATAACACTTGAGGGGGACGATCTTGTCTTTGACTCCATCAAAGAGATTCTAGAACAAGCAGGAGCAGTAATCCACTCAATAGACCAAGTAGTTGCTGGGAAGCGATTTGTTGAGGAAGTTCCTCTTCAGCCGGAGAACTCCTAGAAGCTTAAATGACGACCTGACAGTTGGTCACTAAGTTTCTTGCTCTCTTCCTCAATCTTACGTCGTACAAGATTATGGATGTCCTGTTCGAAAACACAAGGGACAATCTTGACAACATTGCAAAGTCTATCTACTATACTGTCAGCAAGTTTCGTATAGGAAGGTGGACTTCCAGTAACAATTCCACGAACAACTACCTCTCCCACACTGGATTCAACTACGGAACCCATGACACTCGAGATAATACCTTGAGGGTCCATAAAGAAGGGGAGATGCGCATTATCATGCAATGTTGCAAATCCTAGTTTTTCGACAATACTTTCAGTATACCACTCAAGACTGGACTCTTTCATTCTCAATTTGTTGGCAAATTCGGTTTTGGTTAATGGATTAGGATGGCTCCAAGGATGACGTGTAACCATATACAATGCAGCTCCAAAGAAGGGATCTACCTCACGAGGCACGCCTTCCTTTGAAACAAATCTTCGCACAAGATCGAGAGCCATGGTTTCGTATCGTTCATCGATCTTATTTTCCTTGAAAAACTCATGAGCATCTCGTACGACTTTGACGATTATTTGTGGACTTGCAGCCAGGTGTTCATCGTCAAAGTGTGTAGCCATTACCTCCGCTCCAAAATTTATCGGTGAACAAAGCGTTGCTTAAAGTGGTTTGGTTCGTTTGTAGTATTTGACTCTTTTGCAATAGAAAAGAAGGTAAGTGGATTGGCGCCTTGAAACATGAGTTCTATCTTGCGCGGTAAATTTTCTCTAACGTCCATCGAAGTGTTCTTTGAATTTCTTCTAATCTGGATTCTTCACCAAAGTTTTTGATGATTATTTCATCAAGAATCTTATCTTCGGATTTAACCTCGAAGTCAAATGCATCATCCCACTCAATTTCACCATTCTCAACACGATGACGATCTTCCTGTTGGAACTTGCCTAGTATATCCTGAACAAAAAATCTAGCAAAAGCTCCTCGAGTGATATTGTATACTGCGTGATCAGCTGGAATGATTCTCAAACTTTGTTCGATGACCTCAATGGTTGCAAGCTCCAAGTCACCAGGCTTGTTTAACACGACAATATTTCGAGGCTCGCCTGATGCAGCTAATGTTTCAGTCGGAGTCATTTCTGGAGCTATTACAGCAGCTTTCATTGCAACATCAGCGGTTGTGAAACTGCCTTTTCCAATTGTTGAATCCAGTGCTTGAATGAACTCTTCAAGCTGTTCAACTCTTTCTCTTAATCTATCAAGCTCTTCACCAAGCTGGGTTCTCAATTCCAACAATACACGAATTTCGGGGTCGGACACCACATACACCAACATACGATGCGGACACTTAGGAGAAGCGGCCAACAATATATGTTTGATTGTATTATTAGAACTTGTAAAAGTAAGATTCTCTCGGGAATGATGAGTGAACAATAGGCATCGAGAGCATGAACTACTCATCAATTTCTTCTACAGAGATTGCAAAGTCAGGGCATTCCATTTCACATAATTTGCAAACTTTACAGGCCTCAAGATCCATGACTTTGGGAAGGAAGAATCCGCGATTATCAACTACTTCAGTCTTCTTCAAAACTCCGTGCGGACAGACAGAGATACAAATATGACAGCCTTTGCAGAGCTTTGGGTCGATAACAATTGCTTTAGCTTTCTTGGCCATCTTGCGTTTCTCCGATTCCTCCCGCAATCTAATGTTCATATAACGATATTCATCAGAACTAAGAGAGCGAGCATTATATACAGTCCCACATAACTCTGTAATAGTAGGTGTACGGTGATTGAAGCAATTCTTGGTATTCATGTGTTCAAAGTGCCGCAATTTCACAAATGCTCCAGTTAGTCAAAAACACAGGAGGTGTAGTTACTGCGGTACTATCATAGACATAGCAAAAGCAGCTTCTGCGCTCTTTGACACTCCAGAGTCAGCATCAGCAGCAGTGAAAGAATTCAATGCATCACGAGGTGGAGATGAATTTGAGAAGGCAGTTGAGAGATCGAGAGAGCGAGTGCTAGCCTTGCTTCCAAAGGAGCGTGTTAGCATTGAAGACATATATAGCAAAGGAGAAGCATC
>JAEORI010000011.1 GCA_016840965.1 Candidatus Thorarchaeota archaeon
AATATCGAAATTCATAGAGAGATGTTTGACCTTCCTAGATGGGTCTTCCCAATAGCTCTACTATGCTTTGGCTATCCTCTCCGAGGTGATAGAGATATTCGTGAGCAGACTCCCAGATTTTCAGAGCAGTTTGTATACTTCAAGAACAAATACAAACATGTAGACATGAAAGAATTCGAAGCAGAGTATGGGGACCGTTTCAAAGACCAAGAAGACCTCTTTAATGATGTGTCAAACATTGGCCAACTTCAATACATTCGGAAGACTGGTGCTGACTTTAGCGCAGAGATGCGTCGTTCCGTCAAAGTCGCAATCGATGACTGGTGTCAGTAATCGAAACATATCACCCACAATTCATCCATCATGATTTGCGATAAACCCGATTTGCGTTGTCCCAATAGAGTTTCCGAAGAACAGTCAGTGGCAAATCGAGTCCATTGATGAATGTCCCGCCTGAGTCTTTGGTGTCTTCATCTTCGAATGGGAGAGGTACTCTTCGGACACGAGTTTCCCATAATAATCTCTGAGCCTGATATCTTGAACCAAAGTATTCCATTGTTCCTCGGTTCGTCGATAGGTCTGTTCCGAATAAAATCCTGTCAGCATATTTTAACAGAAAGGCTCGCGCTTTCGCTACGTCTTTGCTTAGTTCACGAGCCATCCAGCGCGAGGATGCTGTGTCGATGATGATGTTTGGAAATCTATCCAACCATTTAGCTAGGTTCACAAGTCGATGTATCTCTGGCTGAGCACCAAAGTGCGGGATCTGAAAGAGTAATCGAGGATGCCTTTCTAGCACGGCTTCAAGTTGACTCAGGTTTTCTTCCTTTGTACCATATTTGGATGCATCTTGATAATGTAGCTGAAAGTAAGTGTCTGGGTCTGCAACATGGACTAGTAATGGAAGTTCATTATCCTCAAGTGCCTGAAAAATAGGCTCTAGTTTTGGACTATCAATTCTGAAATCACTGGCGACTTCCTCGATATAATCTCGCCAACGAGGACCGAACCATGTCTTTGCAAGAGAGTAGCCCTCATCTTTTGTCCTCGAAATGTCATCTATGACAGGATTAACGTTGTAATGCGCAATATCATTGAGTGATAGATACTTGGCAAAAACGAACTTCTCTGGATATGTAACTCTGGCGTATTGAAATCCCTCCTTCGAGTGGACAATCCCAATCTGTGCAGCTGTACCTAGATCATCTTCAATTTTGAGCATCGTGTCAATGGCATCTGGTTCACCAATGTGCGTGTGCGCGTCAAAGATAGGACCTCTGTACTTCCAATTGTCTGTCAAGATGCACCACCAGGTTGGAATATCATCTATTGAAAAGCCATTCTGTATAGGTCGCTAATCTACAATCCTGCTTTAATGAACACCTTATTTTGAAGATGTTTTCCCAAAAAAATGGAGGAGAACTATCATGCGAGTGGTTGTGCTTCATGGGAGTCCGAGAAGGGGAGGAAACTCAGACACTCTAGCAGAATACTTTGTGAGAGGGGTCAGAGACACAGGTGAGTTTGAAGTCTTGGATTTCATCCTGAATGATATGAATATCAGACCTTGCCAGGGGTGTGAAACATGCGCAACATCAGAAGGGCACAAATGCGCAATTGATGATGATATGAACCAGATCTACTTAGCCTTCGCAGATGCCGATATTGTTGTCTGGGCGACTCCGATGTATTGGGGGTATATGACTGCACAGATGAAGACAGCTCTGGACAGAATGGAGGCTTTAGCTATGGATGTAAGGAAATACTGGCTCGATAAGGAGTTTGTAGCAATTCTCACTTATCGTCATCACTACCAGTCGACAGTTGGTTTCTTTGAACGAGTACAAGACTACTTCAGATTCAAGTTTACTCCTCTATTATACTGTTCTAAGAACGAAACAGGTCCAGAAGATTTCCATGTGTCTTCAAACAAAGAAAAGCTAGAAGAAGCGTTTGCCCTTGGGCAGAGAATCGGGATTAAGATAATTGCATGAACAGTTTTTAGGCTGATTACCGAATCCATGTGAAGAGGTTATCGGTTGTGAGTTCAGTCGCTCTGATAAAATACAAAGACAGCATTACTACAGCTCTTGAAGAGGGGATTGCTTACATCAGTGGTTTTGGAGTTTTAAAATCGCCAGTTCTAATCAAACCAAATATCTGTACAATATCTGACAACACAGGATTCTCAGTCACTCGTATTGATACAATTAGAGCACTGGTCGAATTACTATTGAAGACCGATGAAACTCTATTAATCAAAATCATTGAATCAGATAGCGAGAGTAAAAATGCAAAAGCAGCGTTCAAGAAGTTCGGATACACTCAACTTTGTATCGATATGCAAGACTCAGGGTTTGATGTCAGCACAGTTGACCTGAGTAAAGCACCTCTGAGAGAAGTGGAATTCATTGGAGATTACTTCGAGAACCCAGAGATACCAGAGATCCTTTTGGATGCTGGTTATTTCATATCGGTTGCAATTCCCAAGACGCACTATCTAACGTTTATCACAGGAGCTTTGAAGAATCTCTTCGGAGTCCTTCCAAGAAAGAATCAATCGTTCTATCATCCTAACATTGACAAAGTGATTCTAGATCTTGCAAGAATCATTAGACCGAATCTCAACATTATTGATGCGAGAGTGGGCATAGAGGGGTGGAATGGCCCCAAGACAAGGAAACTTGATGCATTTATAGTAGGTCATGCGCCAGCCAGTGTTGACGCATCTATGGCACGAGTGATGGGTTTCGACCCTGAAGAGATTCGTCACATCATGAACGCCTTCAATTATGACCTTGGTACAGTCAACCCAACTATTCTTGGTGAGTCCATAGAGTCAATCGCTACAAAATTCAAAGATTCGAGATAGACGAGGAACTATGTTTTGCATACCATTGAAAAGCAATAGTTCAATCATTTGGGCATGTACCGAGTTCTCTTCCTCTGCACAGGTAATTCCGCTAGAAGTCAGATAGCGGAAGCTCTGCTCAGACACCTTGGCGGAGCGGACTACGAAGTTCATAGTGCAGGCACGAAACCTAAATCAGAGGTCAACAAATTTGTAATTGAAGTTCTGGAAGAGATAGGTATCTCAACCGACAACCTCCATCCTAAGCTCGTTGATGACTTTGTGAATCAAAAGTTTGATCTTGTTGTTACCGTCTGCGACAACGCAAGACAGTCATGCCCATATTTTCCAGGCGCAAAACGGATGGAACACTGGCCTCTTGAAGACCCTGCAGCGTTCCAAGGAACATATGACGAGATTCTCTTTACGTTTAGAGAAACACGTGACGAGATTAGGAGAAGAATCAAAGAAAGAATTTTGAACTAACTACTTGCAATCCAGCCCTCGAATTTCCTCTGAAGTGTCTTTGTATAGACCTTTCTCCAATCATAGTCTACCTTGTCACACCACTTGTATACAACTTTTGGATGAATATATGACTTGAGCGAAGTTCCCAGATTCCAGGTACGAGAGTCCCTAGCAAGTGCAAAATCAACCTCAATCTTCTTTTTGGCAAGTTCTGCTTTCTCAACGCGGTCCTTGTAAGTTTCAACAGCTCTCTCCGCTTTGGTCAATCGCTTTACAGAATTTTCTTTCCACTGGTTGAGAGCGTTCTGCTGTTTTTCTAGAGATTCCTTGCTTTTCTGATATCGAACTCGAGCACTTTCTAATCCTGCTTCTGCGTTGTCCAACCGATCATGGGTGCGATCTATTCGTTCTTGAGCCTCTTCCAATCGTTCTTTCTTGGTAGACTTTCCTTTGCGCTTGCTGGTTCGTGTTCGGCTCTTTTGTGCCCGGGCATTATCCCATGTTATTTTTGCTTTGTCACGTTTCTCTCGCCAAGACCTTACAGAAACCATGTTCTTCTCAACAAATTCCTTCTGTTTTGAGATACGGGCTTGTTTCGTTCTTCTCAGTTCATCTTCCTTTTTCTTGGCTTTTCGAAGTCGTTGCTGATTCTCTTTCAGTTGTGCGACCGCTTTCTGAATTCTTACTTCAGCGTTCTTAATGCGCTGCTTGTATTTTTCAGCGCTACGATTCCATCCCTTGGGTGCCTGCTTTGTATGGTTCATCACACGTGCAACTTCAAGATTTGCACGCTTGAAGGCTTCTTTCTTTATGAATTCCGGATCCACTTTCTTTGCTTTACTGATTTTGAGCTCTTCTCGCATAGTCATTGTCGCATGATATGTCCGGAATACTTTCGCTGTCAAGTCAGGATAGACTTCGCCAAGAAACCTGTTCACATGAGTACTTCCAACAGCTGGGAATAACTGAGCTATCTTCTTAGGATCCCCTCGGGTCTTCTTGCCCATTCTCTTATTGAATGATTCAACCCGCTCAAGCGCATTTTCATGAAGCTCCTTTAGTTCAGCATAAACAGTTGGAACCATCTCTACTTCTTTGTGCCATCGTACGCTGTCTTTTCCAAGGAAATTAAAGACCACAGTATTTTCTCGAAATGTCAAATGCTCAGCTCTGAGTGTGGTTGCTCCTACTGTATCTGCTTCATCAGGATCTTTTTCATCCCCAACCCTGAGACTGAGTCGATCAATAAGGTAACATGCTGCTGCGACCATTCTTCTCTTTGAATTGTCCGAGCTGAGTCCTTCCATGATATGCGTACGAATCTCGTCAATGTGTCGTTCGACCCGCAATGCTCGATCAAACTTTGCCGCCTCACGTTCTTGTTTGATTGGAGTGCTGTCATGAAGCCAGATGTACTTCACCTTGCCAGTCAGTTCATCGGTCCATTTGGCGATCCACATGGTATCAGGTGTCCACACAAGCTCGCCCCATTCTCCCTCCAAACCAGCTTTGCCCTCTGGACTGATATTCAAAGTGATGTCTTTCTTTGTGGCTCCCTGCTTCCATCGACCTCTTAGTGGATGTTCCCCGCGCCCCATAAAAATGCCAGATGGTTCAGTCTGATAATTCCCGAGTTCCATTTTTTCACCATCAACAAGAGCGTAGCCATATCTTTCCTTCAGCTGTTCTCGTAGTATTTTACGCTCCTCACGGGAGGCCTTCTTTTCCTCAGGTGTCATGTTTTCCTTCGCTACACGTTCTTCCTCTACTACACGAATCACTTCACTGAAATCAACCTCATCAACTTCAAGAACAGGACTTATTCCGAGAGCCTTGCTGAAATCAGTCATGAAGTTCTTTGCAAAGACGGGGTCTTCAACATAAGGTGTTCCTAGTTTCTTAACCCAAGCCACCGCCATCTCCTCTTGGAGTTGTGTAAGGGGAATGTCTCCGTTTCTTGTCTTTATAGAGAGGTTACGTGGTTCAGGTGGTTCGATGACAAGTATGCCATTGTGTATCAGTGATTCCATTGGAGCCTTCGCCTTCTGTCGTCTGCGACTAGTGTTAACAAAAGGATTGTGTTATCGAACCAAATACATGCTTGAAAAATATCACTTTTTACATCCGTTTATCAATAAAGGACCAAAAACGGAAATATGATTGCAAAATGTATATTGATTGCCATGCACACATATTTTTCACAGCCATTCCAATAGAAGCAATTGACAACGACATTACAGGTGAAATACCTACTCCTAGACTGGATTTCATAACTAAAATGGTTTTTAATGCAAAGAAGAATGGAGTAGACTATATAGTAGGTGTAATTAGCAATCCAAAGGACTTTACCAGTTATCAATCTCAACTGGAATTTGAAGATACTATTCATGTAATTGGCATTTCAAGAGATAACGCATCCAAAGACCATTCACACATGATTTCTCTGCTACAAAAAGAGATTGAGATACAAAAACCTCAGGGGATAGGAGAGATTGGATTAGATTATTCACACGGTTTTAATAACTTCAACAAGCAGGAAAGAATCTCTCTCAAGAAAAACCAACAGGAATTATTTAGAAAACAAATACAAATAGCAAAAGACCTTGATGTGCCAATTGTTGTTCATGCAGGTTATGGCACTGATAAAGATATTGTAGAAATTATAAATCAAGAACAGGCTCAAGACGTAGGAGGCCAAATTCATGGATATATGTCTGAAAAGAAATCGATATGCGATCTGCTGGAGATGGGGTTCTACTTTTCATTTGGATATCTACACTTGAGAGAAGAGGAGTTGAAAAGAGTCATTAAAATCACACCAGTTGAACAAATACTTACGGAAACTGATTCTCCATATCATTTGATGGAAGCACCAAAGAAATTCATTCTTCCTGAAGATGTAGTTTTTATAGCCAATAAGATCGCTTTATTAAAAGAAGTTGAGCCTGAGGTTTTTGCTCATCAAGTAATGAAAAATGCTAGAGAACTTTTTAGGTTCTAAAGGCATCATCCAAAATTAACATCTATTTATTTTTTAAAGAGTGGATTGGTGCGGCCACCGGGACTCGAACCCGGGTCGCGAGCTTGGAAGGCTCACATCATAACCACTAGACTATGGCCGCTTTGAGAGCACACCACTCTTGGTTTTGATTTAAGCGTATTGTTCAAGTTGCAAAAAAGTTAGAAACATAGTGCCTCTGAGTAGTTGCAGAGTGCTAAGGTCTGGAGTCTTTGATGAGCCGCTTTCGTTATACAATACCTGTGCTTCTCCTATTGGGAACACTGGCAGTTGTGGTTGCAGGCATTAATCTGCCTTCACCAGTGATAAATCCATTTTCAAATATCCCTACTCTGGTTATGGGAGTGCTAATGATTGTATTCGCAATCATTCTTTCAATTATAGCCAAACGGGAAAAGCTAGACGAGATATAACATACATTATCAAATGACAGAGTATCTGGCCTTAACAATATCTATTCTTAGGGAATAGAGCCAAACAAATTCTGCACATATATGCCAAGTCATCATCATCTCTTTATCAAGTTCCAAATGCTTGTTGAACAAAGAAGCGACCTTGTCTGATAGAACACCGTGAGGGAAGGACCCAATACCTACAATCACAGGAACAGAGAAATCTTGAGGTAGTAGATTGCTAAGCTGGATGACGGAAGTCTTTTCTCCACCTTCACTCGCTAAGAGAGTTAATACGGTCTTATTCCCCGCTTTCAGTTTTGTTACCAGATCTTCGAGGGAAATATCAACAAGTCGTAATAGAGGGTCACCCTGAGGAGGCACACGTCCTTCAAGAAGAAGTTGCTCCATTAGTCCCACGAATCGGTCATAGTTGCGAGGTAGTCTAACATCTGGTTGTATCTCAACTATTTGTTGGCTTTGAAGATGAAGATGTACAGTGAGAAGACCTTCCTTGCAGAGAGGTGTTTCAAGAATCGATAACAGACTGATGTAGGTGATATCCGGGCGACCTCGTCGTTCATTCTGAGTGAGTCGTACCATGGATTGGCCATGATGTGTCTGGTCAAGAAGCAGCTCAGCTGGTTTTTTCCCGCGACGTGCAGCATGCTTCTGAATTTGCTTTAGGCTTGTGATTTCTCTGGGTACTAATTCAAGTGCACAGTCTAAGAGAATGATGTGTAGCATGAGAGGTCTCCAATGGGATTGTAAAACACGAACGATTTAAGCAGTTTGAATCACTATGCAAACTGATTGAGGTCTGGTCTTGCCACGAAAATATCCCAGAACGAAGGAGAAGCAACTCTCACGGGAACGAATCCGAATCCTATGGGAACAGGCGCAACAGTCAGCAAGAGCAGGTAATATAGAGATTGCACGAGAGCAGATGAGGAGTGCTCGTAAGATTGCTCAAAAGACTAGAACGAAGTTGCCTCACTCTATAAGCAGAAGAGTGTGCAAGTTATGTGGAACAATACTAATTCCTGGGCGAACAAGTAGGATACGTGTTAGAAGTAATCGATCACAACATGTCGTCATGACCTGTACTAATTGTGGCCACTTGAAAAGATACCACATCACAAGATGCAAGACAAAAGCATAGGTTAATACGTTTTCCAATGGCGGGGCTTGTGAATTCATATGCGAGATATCAAAGACCCAAATAGGATAAAGATTGCATGGCAAGACCCTGCCATGATGCAAATAGGAAAGGGTGGGGTATCAGAGAACGTAGTTAAGGAAGCGTCAAGATTACTAAAGAAACACCAGTATATGAAGATACGAATACTTCGAAGTGCTATTGGAGACATAAGCAAGAAAGACCTCATAGAATCATTGTGCGAAAAAACCGGAGCCCGACTAGACGGATTTCGAGGGAATACAGCGGTCATCTATAAGAGTAGAATGATGAACAGTCTGGAGTAATCAAAAGTCCAACACAACGATAATCTTTTATGCGGACTCTTGACGGTCACTCCAGCCTTTTGAGGTAGGTCATCTACTGAACATCAGTGAGATGACTTGTTCTCAATGAGATTGGTGACAGACCTATGCCTACAGTCTATGATATTCCTGCAAATATCCTCATACGACGACTCGCTCAGGACCTGAAATCCAGAGAGGAGATCACGGTTCCAGAATGGATGCCATTTGCTAAAACTGGTACCCATAAGGAACGAGCTCCTGAAGACTCAGATTTCTGGTATGTCAGATGCGCAAGTATTCTCCGTAAGATATACTTGAATGGACCAATCGGAACTGAAAAATTGCGTATCGTATATGGAGGCAGGAAAAGACGTGGTGTGAAACCGAATCGATTCCAGAAGGGTAGTGGAGCAATAGTAAGGACTGCTCTACAGCAGCTGGAACGAGCTGGTTTCGTTAAGAAACAAGGAACAAAAGGTCGAGAGATGACTGACATAGGAAGGTCATACATGGACAAACTGTCATCAGCTCTCATGAAGGAACTCTCGCAGGCAATCCCAGAACTGGAGAAGTACTAAGCCGGGTGACAAGGCGCAATGAGTGATGACGAACTCGAAGCAATCCGTCAAAGAAAGGAGGCACAACTTCGAGAGCAGGCACTCAGGGAACAAGCCAGTGAACAACAAGTTGCTGAAGCTCAGGCACAAAAAGAGGCTCTGCTCAGGCAGATTCTCACTCCTGAGGCACGCGCTCGACTAATGAATATACGGATGGTCAAACCTCAATTCGCTGAGCAAATTGAGCTACAGCTCATCCAATTGGCAACATCGGGACGGCTTAGAGCTCGAGTGACTGATGAACAGCTGAAGGGACTCCTGCAACAACTTCAGGGAAAGGAACGTGAAAGAAAAATATCATTCAGATGAATAGCTGCTAAAGGTGAACAATATGGCACGGAATAAACCACTAGCAAAGAAGCTAAGGATGGCAAAAGCTATGAGAAGTAACTCCTCGGTACCTACATGGGTCGTAGTTAAGACTGGCGGAAAATTGAGAAGAACACCCGGGCAGCGAAACTGGCGTCAGACAAAGCTAAAACCATAGTCAGGTGAGCATATATGTCAAAGAAGAGAACAAAGAAACCAGAGCTTGAGGTTTTAGAAGAAGAGCCCGAAATCGAAGAGATTGAAGAGGCTGAAGAGATTGAAGAAGTCAAAGAAACACCAGCTGACGCTAAGGAAGTTGCAGCACCAGTAGAAGAAGAGGTACCGGAAGAGGAAGAAGAGATCATCGACGAAAGAATCTATACCGTGCCGCTGAGAAAAGCATACTGGACCGGGACCCGACTTCGCAGGTCTAACAGAGCAGTCAGAATCCTCAGAGAGTTCGTAGAGCAACATATGAAGCCTGAAGAACTTCTTATCCAACCTGAGGTCAATGAACGTATTTGGGGAAAAGGTATTCAGAAACCTCCAAGAAGGGTTCGAATCCGAGCGACCAAGAACTCAGACAATCTTGTGCGCGTGTATCTTGCGGAGGGATAGTCCGTATTGATCGCCCGAACAGACTTCGAGGGCGATTCGAATGTCGGAGCATATGGAATCGCCACTGACGCTTTTATCTTTGTCAGTTCTAACATGTCAGAGAAGGTACTAGACATTATAGAGAAGACCTTCAACCTTCCATTGGTTCAAACCACGATTGCGACTCTAGACGCCGTAGGTCTTGTTTCTGTAGCTACATCAAATGGAATTCTTGTCCCATATACTACGACTGATGAGGAACTTGCTCAACTCAAGAAAGCATCAGAGATTCCAGTTGATTGGCTAGATGACAAGATGACTGCACTTGGGAACATCATCATTGCTAATGACAACGGTGCGATATGTCATCCTGATTTTAATTTTAGAGCAAGAAAGAAGATTTCAGATACTCTGGGTGTGGAGGTTGTGCCTGGTAGTCTGGCAAAATTACCAATTGTGGGAGCAAATGCCATTGCGACAAATCAAGGAGCAGTCGTACACCCATTGGCGACAAGTGGTGAGATTGAACTACTAGCACAGCTGTTAAAAGTGCAAGTAGAAGTTGGAACAGTGAACAGAGGAAGCCCGTACACTAGTCTAGGTGTGCTAGCTAATACTGATGGAATGATAGCAGGAACTGATACAACTGGTGTAGAACTAGCACACATCAGTCAAGTATTGGGTTTTGTATAAATGAGGTGTTACTTGGATGAGTTCAAAAATTTGGCGAGCAACAGGGTCTTACAGGAAGAGCAAGAAGACTTTCACCTTTACTAGAGAACTTCTTGCTGAGAAGGACACGCATGTGAGGGAGAAAATCCTTTCAGAATTAGGTAGTAGGCATAGAGTGAAACGCAAGGATGTCAATGTTACCGAAATAAAAGAGATTAAACCTGAAGAAGTCACAAGCTTGGAACTTAGGAAATTGCTGGGGCTGGAGACCGAATTCTAATGAAAGAAGATCCACAGGTCAAGCTCGAGAAGATATACAACGAGCAACAAATAATGGAGTCAAGTATCAATCTTCTACAGCAACGAATTGAAGTTGTCCAAGTGTACATCACAAATTATCGTTCTGGGCTCATGGTTCTAGAAGAGGTTGAGAAGAGAAAAGAGGGCGAAGAGATGCTCATGAACGTGGGGGGCAGCATCTTTGTTCAGGCTAAACTGGTGGATCCTGATAAAGTAATTCGTGGTATTGGAAATAATGTCCGCATAGAACAAAATGTTGCTGACGCAAAAGCAGCAATCCTTGAAGCGGTGACAAGTTTAGAGAAGCAGTATGAGGCACTCACTCAAGAATATCAAAGATTGATTGTCTATGCATCAAATCTAAACGCTCAATTTCAACAGCTAGCTGCAGAAATTCAAGATGCAAAACTCCCAAGCAAGGAGGAGTAGCTTGTTGTTTGAGAAGCTCCGTGGAGCACTTGATTCAGCTGTCACAAAAGCCACAACGAGAGAACTTAACGAGAAGAATCTCGCTGATGCAGTTTGGGAGCTTCAGATGGTTCTGATTCAGAATGATGTTGCAGTTGAAGTTGCAGAACACATATGCGAACTGACAAAACAGAAAATACTAGGAACAAGAGCAGGAAGGCTTGAGAACATTAGTCGCTTTTTCAAATCAGCTATTCATGAGTCAATCCTTGAAGTTCTCACGCCTACACATCCACTTGATCCAATTGAATTTGCCCGAATGAAGAAAGAAAAGGGAGAGCCCACAACTATTCTTTTCGTGGGAGTTAATGGGACAGGTAAAACGACAACTCTGGCTAAACTTGCTAATATCTACAAAAAGAATGGATTCTCTGTTGTGATTGCTGCGGGTGATACATACCGAGCAGGAAGTATCGAACAGCTTGAGAAACACGCTGAGAGATTAGGAGTTCGCGTGATAAAACAGGACTATGGTTCCGATGCAGCCGCGATAGCATATGACGCAGTTGCGCATGCAAAGGCTAGACGAATTGACATTGTTTTAGTTGACTCTGCTGGCAGGATGCAAAGCAACAAGAATCTCCTTGAGGAGATGAAAAAGATTGTACGCGTAGCTGAGCCAGATTTGAAGCTCTTTGTTGGAGACGCATTGGCTGGTAATGATGCTCTGTCTCAAGCGAAAGAGTTTCACAATGCTATTGGAATTGATGGTGCTATTCTCACCAAAGTCGACGCGGATCCTTCCGGTGGAGCAGCTCTTTCTATTGCATTTGTCACTGGAAGGCCTGTAGTCTATGTTGGAGTGGGCCAGCATTATGATGATCTCAAACGTTTCGATCCAAGCTGGTTTGCTGATAGGCTCATTGCTGAAAAATGAGTAAGTGGGCAGTTTTTTATACAACTCAATAATGATAGCGCGATAGAAAGCCCTGAGGTGTTAATATTGAGCCTAAAAGGTAGAAACTTTGTTGATCTTGCTGACTTTGAAAGATTCGAACTAAGACAAGTTTTAGACACTGCACATGATTTGAAACGGAAACAGAAACGAGGTGAGCCGCATGAGTTCCTCAAAGGAAAATCTTTGGCTATGATTTTCATGAAGTCATCCACTAGAACCAGAGTGTCTTTTGAGGTTGGAATGACTCAGCTTGGAGGACATGCCCTCTATCTTGAACCAGGCGGTACTCAGCTCGGAAGGGGTGAAACAATAGGAGACACTGCTCAAGTTCTAAGCAGGTACTGCGATGTGATTATGGCGCGTGTTTATGGTCATAATGAGGTCATCGAGCTAGCTAAGTATGCGACGGTGCCTGTTATTAATGGATTATCAGACTTATTGCATCCATGTCAGATTATGGCAGATATGCAGACGATAGAGGAACACAAGGGAGAACTAGAAGGGCTCAAAATAACATACGTCGGAGATGCCAATAATGTTAGCAATTCCATCATGCAGGGTTGTACAATAATGGGAATGAATGTCACTATAGGGTCTCCAAAAGGATATACGCCGTCCGACGAAATGATAAAGAAAGCAACAGCCCTCAGTAAGAGATATGGAACAAATCTAGAGGTAGTAAGCAGTCCCAATGAAGCAGTGAAAGGAGCTGATGTGATTTACACTGACACGTTCTTTAGTATGGGCCAAGAGAGATCAAAAGAAAAGGAGAATGCTCTCATGCCTTTTCAGGTCAATAAAGCCTTGATTAGCGCGGCAAAAAGTGATGTCATTGTGATGCATTGCTTACCAGCCCATCGCGAGGAGGAACTAACCTCTGAGGTAATGGACGGGGCTCATTCAGTTGTATTTGACCAAGCAGAAAATAGATTACATGCACAAAAAGCAATACTTGCACTCATCGTTTAAGAGGCGATATCGTGCCCGGTGAAGTAGTGTCAATTGGAAGAATCAACATAGACATTGACATGAAAGTGGACAAGATACCAGGGACTGGCCAACATGTTATCTGTGAAACAGGCCGAATTGACTATGGCGGGTCAGCAGCAAATTTTGCTACCCAGAGCGCCAAATTGGGTGTCAAAACAATGTTGGTGGGATGTGTTGGTGATGATGAATACGGTACTCTCGCTACGAGGGCAATCACTAAAGCAGGCGTAGACACAAGCTGTCTACTGGTTCTGGAAAATCAGACTACAGGTATCTTTGTCTACATCCATGACGCTAGTGGTAACCAGCTTGTTGTTGTTGAACCTGGTGCAAATCGTTTCCTTGAGAAACGCGTATTCGAAGAAGAGAAATTAATGGATGCTCAGCTAATCCATATCGCAGGCTCCTTTCCAATGTTGACCGGAAGAGCTGTTGAAATTGCGACATCTCATGGAATGATTCTATCACTAGATCCTGGTCGTGCAGGGATAAATCTGGAGTACGATAAACTCTTGAAAGGGACTGATCTTTTATTTTTGAATCAAGGGGAGCTCAAAGAATACTTCAAAATCATTCCTAGTGAGAGTGCTCTTCGATCCTTTGCAAAAACCTTCCCAGGTATTGTAGTAGTCAAAATGGGTGCGAAGGGAGCTATTGCTACTGATGGATTTGAGTACTGTACTTCTGAGGTGTTTGAGGTGCCAGTTGTTGACACAATGGGTGCAGGTGATGCATTTGCGGCGGGCTTTGTAACAGCATGGATGAGATCTGAGAGAATAGAACAAGCGCTTAATGTAGCAAATGCAGTTGCAGCACTGACGATCACTGAAGCTGGAGCACAAAATGGACAGCCGACCCTTGATGAAGCAGCTAGACTCCTTCGGCGGCACCAAATTTCTATTGATTCAGTCTTGAAATCCTTCAAAGGCAAAGAGAAGCCTAGGAAACCCAGAGGAAAAAAGAGCGCCAAGTCTAAGTCAGGTCAGGGTAGTAACTGAGTATTATCTGGGTAGTATTCTACTTTTTGTTACAACAATACGTGGGTAATAACATCATCAAGATGTGAGTGGTAATACTATGCACCCATTGCTAGAAGAGGTCCTAAAATCGTCAGGCGGAAAACGTGAGACGCCTGGCAAGAAAACGAAAAAGGTTCCAAAATCAGCCACAACTGATGAGGAACTTGCGGAATTATTAGAATCTGTGAACGCAAGGATATTAGTTGTCGGTGTTGGTGGAGCAGGAAATAATGCAATAACCCGCTTAATGGAAGTTGGCGTAGAGGGAGCTGAAACCCTTGCTGCAAACACAGATGCACAAGACCTCTACTTTTGTAACTCACATCACAAGTTACTTCTGGGTAGGGAAACATGCGGAGGATTGGGAGCTGGAAACAATCCGGATGTTGGAGAGGCAGCTGCGATAGAGGCGTATGACGAGATTAAAGACGCGGTCGTTGGAGATCTTGTATTCATCACCGCTGGAATGGGGGGAGGTACTGGTACGGGAGCTGCTGCACACATTGCTAAAGCTGCGAAAGAGAATGGTGCACTGACAGTCGCAATTGTCTGTCTGCCATTTGAGGTAGAAGGAGCAACACGTAAGAAAAATGCGACCCGTGGTCTAAATGCATTGATGGAGCATGTTGATACGCTCATCGCAATTCCAAATGAAAAACTATTGGAGATTGCACCAGATCTATCCCTTCCAGAAGCGTTCATGGTAGCAGATGAGGTCCTTGTGCGTGCTGTAAAGGGAATTGCTGAACTAATCTCTAAACCAGGTCTTGTTAACTTGGACTTCGCAGATGTTCGGACAACTATGAAGAATGGTGGTGTGTCAATCATTGCTCTTGGTGAGGCAGAAGGAGAGAACAGAGCAGAGGAGGCAGTCATCAACGCACTTCGTAACCCATTGATAGATGTATCAATTGAGAATGCAAGAAACATTCTAGTAAATGTCAGTGGAAATGCAGAACTTCAACTTTCAGAAGCTAAACGTGTGATTGAGATTGTGACCGAGCAAGTCAATCCAGGAGCTGAGATAATATATGGCGCACTTATAGTACCAGAGCTGGATGATAGACTACGAGTTACTATCATTGCGTCGGGAGTAAGTTCACCTTATGTCTTTGACAAAGCAGAACCATTCACGCCTCTTGTTGAGGATTTGAAGAGTGACCTAGGAATACCCAAACTCACGTAGTAGAATTTGGATACTCAGCAAATGTTAAAAGAGAACCAAGGTTGATTGCAGCTGACTCCTATGACTGCTGAAGCAGTATAATTCAAGGACGTGAAAGATATGGGTGTTGGTGAATTCATCAACGAGAGCAGACGTATTCTGAAACTGGCAACAAAGCCATCCAGAAAAGAACTCTGGACGAGCT
>JAEORI010000071.1 GCA_016840965.1 Candidatus Thorarchaeota archaeon
TAGTAAAGGACAAGGTTGCACTGCTTCTGATCTTTATGCTCCCAGCTGCACTTATTGGCATGCTCTGGTATGTGACAGAGTCCAGTAGCATGGGAGGTATGGGCCTTGGAGGAGGCGGAGGAATAGGCGGTGGTGGCGGCGATGATAATGAAACCACTACGGGAAGTGGAATTTTACTTGGTATTGTAGATTTAGATACAACTAGAACTTATGACGGAGAAGACCTTTCTGAGAACTTGACTGCTTTCTTTGATGAATTGGCAAATGTGACCCTCTATAATACTACAGCTGACGCATATAGAGCACTGTACAACCAATTAATTGACGCATACATAGTGATTCCGGATGGATTTGAAGCCAATCTCACAATAAATGAGCCAACATACATCGAAGTGCATTATGATGGCAACGACCTCTTAGGATCGGCCTCCATTCAAGGAGTTATACAAGTAGGAACCATCCTTTTCAGAGCATCAAAGCTCTGGATTCGCTCAGAAGTTTTTCCGGGCGTGATCATTGAGTTTACACCGGAAGGAGGTTACCTAGAAAGTGTGTTTGGAGGGTTCATTGTCATATTTTCAAGCTATCTTGGGATTGCCATGACATCAGCTCAATCAATCGTTGGAGATACGCCACTTCGAAGAATGCTTCTAACACCGACTAATAGACTGGAGGTCATTGTTGCTAAGGTGTTTGGGTATGTAATTATTGGATTCTTCCAATCGTTATTATTAGTCACACTATGGGTATTAGCATTTGACCTTAATCTCAATACAAGTTTCCTCTCTCTTGTGATTATTATGAGTTTGAGCTCACTCACAGGTTCAGCTACAGGGATATTGATTTCATCAGTTGCAGGTACGAGATTACAGGCGAATCAAATGTTTCTTTTCGTATTATTTGCGACACTGATTCTCTCAGGCTTTTTCATTGATGTAGGGATATTAGATGCAATTTTACCAATGAATCAAGGTCTTAACCTCCTAATTGACACTGCATTCAAAGGACTTACCCTACTCGAGGTAATTGATAGAGTTCTCACTCTGTTTGGATTCTCAATCATAGCAATTTTGGCTGCCACGTACATATTCTCAAAGAAACCAACACTGGATTAGGTGATTATCAAGATGATTCTAGACACTGACAGTAGAGATTTGCCTGATGAAGAAAAACCGACCTTTGTTGAAGAAGCATACTTCTCAGGAGCTCGTATAGGCGAAGCCATTGATTGGTGCATTACAAGACAGACACGTGAGTTGCACTGTGAGGTCGAAGGAAAACTAACATCTACTGGCAAGGACGTGAAGTTCAAAGGTCGAGTCTTGAAAGTCAAGAAAGGAGTTCTCACTCGCAGGATTGCTGTTTTTGTTGAGGAAGATCTTCGTAGGCAGCGAGCAGGAGAACTTGACAAGGTACTCACCGTGGGTGGAGAAGGCTCGGGTCAGGATGACATAGCAGCGACACAAGTCACCGTCCAGAACTACTTGAAGAGGAATATGGCAGATGACCTGTATTATGATGGTCGAGACCTGCAACAAGCGGTGAAGGACCTTGAAAAAATGAAGAGTCAGGATGTCGAGTGTACCGTTTGGGGTCGAAGAGGCTCTGATAAGACGATGATTATGATCAAAGGGACAATTGTGGGTGCATCGACCAGACCATCTCCGATTCTCATGGAGGGGACTCTTGAAGTCAGAGTTGCGCCTGAGGAAGAAGTTGGAGACCCGAAAATATACATGGTTGCGCAGCCGCAACTTCTAATCGGACCCAGTTATAATCCGAATCTCACGATTCTAGCAAACAAAGTATACATAATGCCTTTTGCTTGGAAACAAGCTCCTGAGTACAGGGATGTGCTTGCAGCAAGAAACCTCACTGTTGCAATTAAGAGTGGCAAGAAGCTCATTGAAAATGTTTCATTCTCTATACGGGAGGGAGAGATGCTAGCTATCATTGGTGAGTCTGGCGCTGGTAAATCAACAACTGTGAAGGCGTTAATTGGTGATATTCCCAGTACGGGTGTAGCGAGAATAGCTGGAATTGACTCAAGACAGACACAGAAAGTGAGACACTTCTTTGGATACTGCCCACAGGACCTTTCGTATATGTACGAAACTTTTACCCCTCTTGAGAATATCATTGCTTTTGGGAAGCAGTATGACATACCAGAATGGCAGCTCATTCAAAGAGGAAAGACCCTTCTCAGAGACTTTGGTGTCTTGGAAAAAGGAAATAGCCCTACTCGAGAACTTAGTGGCGGTCAGCAGAGACGTGTTTCGATTGCTATTGCTCTTGCACATAAACCCAAAGTACTCCTAATGGACGAGCCCACCTCGGGTTTGGATCCAGATAATAGAAACGAGCTCTGGAGTTACCTCTCGTATATAAATCAGGAATATGGGACTTCAATCATTGTCATTACACACTATCCTGTAGAAGCGGAGTTCTGCGATAAGGTGGCAGTGTTCATGCGTGGGAAGAGCCTAGTTGCTTTTGGAAGCCCAGCATCACTTAAGGAATCAATGCCTTCTAGAGGATTTGCCGTGGGCATAGTGCTGGAAGAGGTTGACCCACGAGCAAGAAGGACCCTAGAAACAGTAAAGGGAGTCCGTTTCGTGCTTCAGCGAGGAGAACTCTTGAAAATCTTCACAGATGAGCCTTTGGAAGTGATTGCTGAAAGATGCGTAACTGCTCTAAAGGAGCAAGACATCGCTGTCAAGATTGTTAAGACAAAATCCGTGGCGGACATGGTAGACTACTATGTCGCAATTACAAGAGGATTGATTCAAGGGACTATTGAGAAGTGATTTGATGGCTGGATTGAACCGAACGATGGTGCATCTGACCCAGAAAGTGGTAGCATACGTTCTTGTATGCATCATTCTAGTCAGTGGACTTTCTGTTTCCCCACCGGTTATCGCGATTAGTCCAGATTTGGTAGAACCGATAGACAAGATTGATCATTCATTACTCAACCAGACCTCTGAGAATCAGTATGTGGATGTTCTTGTCGGATATGACGAACAGGCAGGGGCATTCAAAGCTAAGAACGCAATCTTGTTTGCAGATCGAACTGCAGAATTGATTGAAACCTTTGAATCGATAGGTATGCTCCACGTGAAGATGTTAGGTTCTTCTATCATCGATTTGGCTAAGGAAGCCTTCATCACAAAGATTTGGTCGAATGAGGTTTCATCTATTAAGCAAACTCAAAATACTGTGACTTCAGCAACCTCTTCAGAAAATTATGTACCCCTCATTGACCGAATTGGAGCAAGGAACCTTTGGGAAGCAGGATATAATGGAACAGGTACTGTCATTGCAGTTCTTGACACCGGAGTTGATCCACTCCATCCTGACTTCAGTGTTTCTGCATTTGCATCCTTTGTAGAAGCAGATACATTACCCCTAGACCTTGTTGGACATGGGACATATGCAGCTTCGGTTGCAGCGGGAACTGGTAACATGTCAGGAGGAGTGTATGCAGGCATTGCTCCAGGTGCAACTCTGCTCTCTGCAAAGGTAACCTTGGGAGGACTCTTTGCAGCTCCTAGCTGGATTGTGTCAGGCATAGAATGGGCAAGCAGTCGTGGTGCGGACATCATCTTGCTCCCATTCAACACTCTTGGTGCACCTGATGATGCGGTCTCAGAAGCGATTGAGATTGCCGCTAACAAGGGCATCTTCATCATAGCAGCATCAGGCGATGATGGGCCAGACTATTTGACAGTAATGTCACCTGGAGGAAGTGCCGCATCATTCTGCGTAGGAGCATATGACACAGAAAAACAGGAGATTCCTGACTTCTCAGGGAGAGGCCCCTCTCTCTCACTATTAACAAAGCCAGACCTTGTAGCTCCTGGAGTTGGTGTGGTTGGAGCGAAAGCAGGAGTTGGTCTTAGTAGTCTTGGTTTCGGTGACTTGTCACTGAATGACCTTGGAGACTTGGGTGGACTAGGAGGATTACTCGGAGGTTCACTTGGTGAAACAATAGATGAGAACTACACAATCGCAGACACTACAGCAGCATCTGCAGCAATCATAGCAGGTGCCGCAGCAATCCTCTTACAAGCTTTTGATAGAGCCACTCCAATAACTCTTGCAAATGTTCTTCGAGACACTGCAACCCCAATTGGTTATGGTGCAAATGATGGTGGAGCAGGTCTACTCAATTTGGGAGCTGCTTTCGACTATCTAAGTACACAGCAAACTCCTGGTGATTCACACACGCGAACTACAAGTCTACCTCTTCTTGCATTAGGACTTGTCACTGCAAGTGGAACTGATGCCTCAACTACTATGCTGATGAGTAGTTTCGGAACCACTCTTGTGGCTCTGGATAGCCGAAATCCACAGGATTCTGGAGTCCACATGATGATGGGGATGTTCTCTCTCAAATGGAATAATGAAGACCCAACGAATCTAATGATGTTTGATGTAAAAAGCGAGTTTCATCAGGTGATTTCAGCCTCTACTAACACACCATACAACCGCTATATTGGTGTATTATCATACAATGACTCTATCTATGTCACATTCAAGGTTGAATCATATAATCTTACAACCTATTCGCCTCTTCCTTTAACAGCTTTTAGAATCACACCATTCATACTTAATTTAGGAAATGAACCCGTTGAGAATGTGAGTTTGTACGTCTCATATTCGCTCGACCTATATCTCGATGGTGAGGCAGACCATGGTAAATATGACTTGGATAACCAACAATTGTTTGCCTATGGTCTCTCAGAGAATTATGGTAACTTCTATGTTGGCATGAACTCAAGTATCCCACTCTCAGCATTTGAGGTTGGTAACTCATCAAACATAGCAAGTCATGTTTCAGAGAATAACTTGACAGGGTCAACATACTTTGATGGTGATGTAGGTCTAGCTATGCAGTGGGATTTCGGGACTTTAGAAAGCGACAATCTTGCTAATGTCACAATATCCATGGGATTTGGAGAGAATCGAACAATTCTCGATGCATCGATTGATGCAATGTGGCTAAATGAGGTCCCTTCAAGTGTATTAGACCAAGGTGATTTTATTGTTGTTGAAGCTGATGTTCCAAGAATAGCTCAAGTAGGTCAGACATACCAATCCAAAGCTGTAATCATGAATATCGGAGAAACGAATTCCACTGCTATCGGAGCGATGCTGGTGATAGAGGGCACTGGAGAGCAAGGTACTATGTTTGCCAAGTACTTTTCTTTTGATGTCATTGAACCATTCAAAGCCAAGGTGCTGGTGACAGATTGGCGACCAGAATCAGAAGGTGTGAGAACTGCAGCCTGGGCGGCTTCAGTAGGACTTGACCAAATTGTCAACCTCGTTTCTAATCCTATGAATGCAGTATCAGTTTTGGGTATTGGAATTCTAGACGATTTTCTACTAAGAGATGTTTTCATTATCACTCCGATATCATCCACTTCAGTATTTCCAAAGCAGCTACCATTTGCCCCATTTGATATTCAATTCCCAGCAGACTTTGGCCTTTACAGTTTTGTCTTATCGACCACTGAGTCACTAGGAAATTTGACCATCTCAAACTATGGAAATGCAACAGAATGGGGCAATATGTCTTTGACGAGTGCTGAAACAATCGAAGGATATTACGACTTCTCACTGTTTCTTATGGCTCCACCAATTGGAATGGATGGGTATCATAGGTGTGATTATGTCCTTGAAACTGAGCTAGGATGGAGCACTAATATCACACTTGAACGAGTCTTGAAGTATCCACGAGCTATGATGCTCCTTGATACATCTCACGGTGGTGGATTTGGTTCACTTATGGGAGATATAGGTGGTTTAGGTGATACTGGAAATCTCACTGGAGATAGCGGATTCGGCTTTCCACTTGCACAAGAGGACACCTCAAATGATGGCTCTGTTGGCATGGACTTTAGTCTGAATGACCTTGATAGCCTAGGATCAATCACTAGCCTCTTCGACTCTTTCAGGATGACGACATTTTCGGGTCTCTCAAATATGAAGAAGATAATGGCAGACGTTGGTCTAGACCTCATTGAAACTCCAGGAATGGAGCTGAATGAAGGTCTACTGGCAACTTTCTCTACTGTCTTCATCATTGCACCTACTGAGGAGTTCAACCAGACTGAGATTGACATTTTACGAGATTTCTCTCAAAATGGAGGTACGCTCGTCATTCTTGGTGATAATGATGATAATGCAAATACAACTGTGCTCAATCCTCTACTAACGAAGTATGGCTACTTCTTAGAGGGAAGTCATGATGAAGAAAATACTACGGAAATAGTTACGACCAAGCCTCTAGGGCTGGGTCTGGAATGTGTTTGGTTGGGCGGTGGTACTTATATCATGAACAACCAATCCCAAGCAAATGTCAGACTCAATGGAAATAGTGTCGTTGTTTTAGACGCAACTGATCCAGAACTCGCAATATTTGGGTCATCAAGAATCTTCATGAACAAGAATCTGGTGAAATGTAACAACAGCAAACTGCTCGATAACCTGAATGAATTTCTGCTTCGAAACACTCTTACAACATCGACAAGCCTCTCAGAGGACACAATCTACTATGAAGCTGGTCGAAGCGTCTATGTCAACCTGATGTTGACTGATTACTTTGGGAATCCTGTTAATGACTTGTTTGTAGCTATTGCCTATGAACTCCCTAATGGAAGTCTAACATTCTTTATTGCAGGGTTTGTGGAAGACGGTCTTTATTCATCTCAATTTGCACCAAGTTACTGGAGAAGGGAGGGGAGAATCAATGGCATATTCTTGATTCTTGGTGATGAGAACTATGCTATGACCTACGCGAGTGTTAGTTTCTATTTATATGAAGTTACACCAACTCCACCTACCGAGCCAACACCCCAATTCTTGACTATGGCAGAACTTGCACTCCTGACGTCTTTGGGCATATTTGGCGGATTAATCGGGTATCTGGTTTGGAACCGTAGAAGGATGAGGAAACGACTCAGGATACCAGAGATTGATACTGACCTTGTTCGAGAGATTGACAACACACTGATGGCACTACTGGCCGCATTCACCCAGCTTGAAGAACTCATACAAAGAGAAGACCTCGATCGGATACAGAAAA
Source organism: Candidatus Thorarchaeota archaeon (assembly GCA_016840965.1). The sequence continues at coordinate 7,094 of JAEORI010000071.1, forward strand.
TCGAGGCATTGCGTGTGCTCATGCAAGATATTGAGGAAGGACGCAAGATGTTCGATCGCGTGAGCGATAAGGTAGGAGGGGTGTGATGTGGCAAAATCTGATGTAAAAGAAACGCATCGGGAAATCGACATCATTGACCTCAAAGTAGCCTTTGGGGATTTCTACGCCTTGAAGGGAGCGTCGTTCTTCGCAAACAAAAGAGAGTTTTTGGGGATAATTGGAGCCTCAGGAGCTGGCAAGACTACAGTCCTAAGAGTGCTTACCGGGCAAATAAGCCCGACTGATGGAAAGGCATTCGTTGGCGGATATGACGTCACAAAGAAGGCCAGGCTGATAAGCCTCCTTGTGGGCTATGTGCCACAGCTGGAACACCTGAGTCTTTATTATGATTTTAACCCACTTCAGAACGCCCAATTCTTTGGGCGAATGTTCGGTCTCAGACCAAAGGAGATTGAGAAGCGAGCCAGGAACATCCTCACTATCTTAGGGTTCGATGAAGAGCTCATCACAAAGAGGGTGGATAGACTATCAGGTGGAGAACGGAAGAGAGTGTCCATCTGTCTTGGGATGATACACAACCCGCCCGTGCTATTACTCGACGAGCCCACCACAGGTTTAGACGCACACCTGCGGCATGAGACCCTGAACTACTTGAAGGAGCTTAATTACGAACTGGGCACGACCATGGTCATCATCAGCCACGACCTTGAGATTGTTGATTATTGTACACGAGTTTGCCTTCTTGAGGAAGGTGATGTGAGTCAGTTTGGCACACCACAGGAACTGATCTCAACACTCCCAGGCAAGGGTGAGAGCATCCGTGTTGTCA
>JAEORI010000072.1 GCA_016840965.1 Candidatus Thorarchaeota archaeon
AAAGGATACACAACAGGATCTGGCGAAAAAGTGATACTCAAACGTGATTTCAGCATCAAAGATATGATTCAGTGCATTGAAAACAATCCATCGATTGAGGAACTATACAAACCTGCAACAAAAACAGCTTTGATTCAGAGATTGAAACGAGCTGATAGGTTGGGGGTTTTCCATCCTGGAGGAACGAGCGCTCAGGACCTAGCAGTCGCTGGGCAGATTACTGTCATTGATGTTGCCCCACTTGGATCAGATGCCGAAGCTGTACTGGCCATTTTAACAAACATGCTTTGTCGACAAGTCCTGACCTACAGAATGGCGTGGACTGATGAAGGAACCAGTGCCCGAGAAGAGCTTCCCCCTACTTGGCTGATTATCGATGAAGCTCATACCCTTGTTCCTAGAGGAGGCACTACTCCTGCAAAGGATGCAATCATAGGTTATGCAAAACTTGGTCGTAGATTTGGTTGCAGCCTTGTTCTGTGTACACAACAGCCATCTGCGGTTTCTGATGATGCTATATCTCAGGCGGACATCATCATCTCACATTCACTATCGCATGACAATGATATCAGAGCGCTCCAACAGAGGGCTCCAGCGGTTATGCCCGACCAGTTTCGAGACAAAGTGTTCATCAGCAGCCTTCCTCGTGGTGTGGCACTTGTCTTCGACCAGAGTACTGAGAATAAACGTGGGTTCATTATGCAGGTGAGACCCCGACTCTCACAACATGGAGGGACAGACAGACTCTCTGGATTGTTTGAAGCAGTAAGTCTTCTCACTCCTGCGGATGTTGAAGACGAAACCGAGCCTGAGGTAGAGAAAGAGGAACTTGAGGAGGTAGAAGAAGGCATTGTTGAAGACCTCCCAGAGGTTCCAAGACCGCCATTGAAGCTAAGCAAGGATGATTGGAAGGTCCTTGATGGGTGGATGAAAGACTACATCAAGACACTCTTTGATCAAGAGAAGCAAGAGTATGACATCACTGATGAGCCTGCTCCTCGTGTAGAAGAACCACCACCAGAACCAAAGTCAACCTCAATAGAATGGGAGCTCGAACGAGTGCCAATCACTGAACTTGATACTGATCAGATTCGTATTCGACAATTCGGCCCTCTCCCAGCACACCTTCTTGGGAAAGCCATGACAAGGCAGGTCCTTTATAGCCGGGCTTCCCATGAGTTCCTTTTCACGTCAGAAAAGGATGTGCGAGAAACCATTCTCATAGAACGAGATGGCATAGACCCACTTGAATTGATAGAAGATGTGACATCAGGACTGATATCTGCTGGCTTGGTACTGGATGAACTGATTCATGAAACCAGCTTCACATTTGTGTGTTTTAGAAAGGATGAGCTGAGAGCTGCGTTCACCGTTGGGGTCAGTGAGGCTAGAGTGTCTATTCCGATTGTTGTGATTGGTGGTAACAAGAGTGGAGTTGGGAAGCTATCAGGCCAAATTCGAGGCATTCTACCTTCCTAGAGGCTAAGTTACGACTAATGCTTGCCCTTATAAGGCTCTGAAAGCTGTCCGGACATTGGTGCATGAAATGACTAGGGAAGACATTCAACCTCCTGTCAATCTAAAGATTGCCTCGATGATAGATTTGGCTCGAATGCTTGTATCATGGTCGCAGAGAGACCGACCAGCTAGTATGCTATACTTCGAGCACAAAGGGAAGCACATCTATGGGACACTCATCTCCAATCATGGCTATTATCAATACTATGGGATGCCCTTATGGGTTCATGCAGAGGGCGATAGTGCACCCAAGGGTAGCTTCTTGGCATACAAGGCTCGACCAAAAGAAGCCCTAGACTGGGTTGACAGTCTCGAGGGATCAGAACCAATGACACTCCATCTGCCAATCATTAAATTGGCTGCGAAGCTTGAGATTCTAGACATGTAGCTCCAATCTTAATGATGGCTTAGGATATGAATCGTTCTCAACCCCCTCTGTATATGCTCACGGTGTGCAAGGTGTTATCAACTACGTGTTAATTCGTTGATTTGTTATTTTCTTGCTACGATTCCCAGTGACTGATTATCTCTTCGAACTTGTTGAAAACCCACATCACGCAATCTTGTAATTATGCCCTTCTGCAAGTCCATTTTTCTATATTTGGAGCCGGGCGACCCTACATAATGATAGAGGACCCCCTTAGGCTTCAACACACGATGAATCTGAGAGTAGAACTCAGAAGTATAAAGCTCAGACCCCATGGAGAATCTAGGTGGGTCGTGAAGAACTCCATGAAATGCCTCCGAATTGAACTCCTGAATCTTACGCGCAGCATCGCCAAAGACAGAAGTAACTCTCTCATCCGTAAAGAGTTGTTTTGACCAAGGATTGAGTTTTGCTAACTCAACCACAGAGGAATCAATCTCAATGGTAGTGATGCTCCTTACTCCTCTTTTTAAACATGCAATTGTCGAATATCCTAGACCCGTGCATATCTCCAATATGTCCGTGCCTGGTCTAGCGCAAAGGTTCGCCTTCATCGAAGCATCTATGATAGGGTCGATATCTTTCACACGGTGCATTAATACTCCATCAATAAGAAGGGCTGGTGCACGGTCGGGACCTGTGGGGTGAAGTTTATAGAAATGTTCCATTCCTAGAGCAGCTTTGTATATCTCTCCCTCCCTGATGAAGTAGATAGAATCCGGATCATTCGCAATCTTTTGCAGTTTCTCAGCATTCCATATTGGATCTGTGAGGTCTATCGTTGTCTTTGATATGCCAAGGTCCACTGAAATGTCTAAACTCCTGACTCCATCTCTGATTCCACTGAGAATCGAAGTTGCAGTTGTTGAATGGAGGAACATCATGACTATAGGCTCCATGGATTGCTCACTTTTGACCATGTCTGAATAGCAATGCTGATAACTACTTGGAATGTGTCAATTCTTCAATCTACCAAAGAAATGTACCACTCTGATAGAAGATTATTGCTATATAGACATCATCGAGGTCGTAGGCAAATCTTTTGTCTGAGTTGTTGATTTTTTCTGAGGTCACCAAGTTGGTATCTAGTGATAAAGCTACACCCCGACCAGCTCGGGTCGCATTGAAGAGGGATATTGGCTGGTTTGGATCCTTCTCAATGGGTTACGCCGACGTAGGTGCAGACATCTACGTAGCCCTTGGCCTAGTCGCTGCATATGCAGCTGGATGGGCACCCGTAGCTTTCATCATTGCATCAATCACTTACATAGCTACAGGTCTTGCATATGCTGAGTTGGCCACTGCATATCCCTACGCAGGTGGTGCTCAAGTTTACTCGATGAAGGCATTCAATGACTTTGCAGGCTTTCTTGCTGGTTGGCTTGTCATGCTGGACTATACTGTCTGCACAGCTCTCTTTGCGATAGCCACAACTGGTTATCTCACTTTTTTCTTTCCAATCCTTGCCCATACAAGTTTCATTCTCTCAATTCTGGGCTTTCAATTGTCAATCAGTGCCATAGGTGTCATAGCTTTTGTGATTGTGGTGATTCTCATCAGCATCAACATAGTGGGTATCAAAGAAGCATCCAATCTCAATGTCGTCATGGTAGGCCTTAATATTGGTGTGCTCTCCATTATCATTGTTCTGGGGATTTTTCTAGCTTTCAATGCCGGTCTCTTCAGCACACAGGTTGTCATTCGTGGATTACCTGATCCGGTGGAGCACATCTCCTATATCTGGAGTGCTGACTATAGTAATCAGAACTTCCTCTATGCTGTGACTCTTGCAATGAGTTCATTCATTGGCATAGAGTCGATAGCTCAAGCAGCTGAGGAAACAAAGCGGCCCGACAGAATCATTCCCCGGGCAACAAAGCTGTCAATCATCTCCGTACTTGTTTTTGCTGTAGGTCTCTCCCTCATAAGCCTCGGAATGATTCCTTGGGACTCATTGGCTGCAAACCTTTCCAATCCAATTTCAGCTCTTGTTCAGACAATTCCCTTCTTTGGTCAATCTGTATACTTTCTTGCCATAATTGCCTTCACAGGGTTTGCCATCTGCCTTGTTTCGTCTAACACAGGCATCATTGGTGTATCAAGAGTTGTTTTTTCAATGAGTAATTTTGGACTGTTTCCGAAATGGTTCTCGAAGGTCAACCCAAAGACAAGAACCCCTATACGAACAATAATCGTCTTTGGTTCCATAGGCGCATTGATGGCACTCATTGGACATTTAGACTGGGTCGCTGACCTCTATAATTTTGGTGCTCTTCTGTCTTATCTAATGGTCAATATCTCTCTCATTGTCCTACGTCATACTGACCAGGATACCTATCGTTCCTGGAAAGTGCCATTTGCTTTCAGACTGAATATACGAGGCACAAGATATGAGATTCCACTCCCCAGTTTTCTTGGGATTATAGCATGTTCTTCTATCTGGATTCTAGTGGTGTTATTCCATCCAATGGGTCGACTTCTAGGTTTCAGCTGGATGGGTGTCGGAATTATCATCTACACGTTGCACCGACGCCATATTGGCAAGCCCTTATTGAGCAGGGATATTGGCTCAACAATTAAACCAATGGCCTACAAAATGAATGCCTTGGTGCTTCTTCGCCCTGAAGAAAAAGAGGAGGTAGCTGAATCAATTTCCAGCAGTCTTGACGCAAGATTTCGCCTAACTCTGATGAGCATAATCTCAACAGACAAGTGGGAATTGCCTCTCTCAAAAGCCGCCGAGTATAGAAGGCTTCTTGAATCTGATCTTTCAGATATTGCTTCAACCCTTGAGTCTTCAGGATTTGAAACAGAATCGAGCGTTCAATTGGGTTCATTAAAAAGGATTGTAGCAGAAGCTGCAACATCTGAAAAATTTGATTTCATAGTGTTGCTACGTGGAAAGGCCCTTAAGAAAGGGAAGAGAAATGGTTTCGAGGATATGATTTCCTTTGTTTCTACCGTAGCTCCTGGTAAACTAATGGTGGTACGCAGATAATGTCGAAGATACAAGTCATTCTCAACGTAACAATAGAGTCACGAGACCTCGACGACGTTTCAAGGGCACTCGCAGAATTGCCGGAGGTTGTTGATGTCTATGAAGTGACTGGAGAGTCAGATATAGTAGCAATCGTGGAAGCAGATGATGTAATAGACTTCAGAAACATGCTAAAGAATAAGATTCTGAAGATTGATGGCGTGAAGACAACAGTTTCAAGTGTCATCATGTATGTCCACAAAAAGGACGGCGAAAGTTTAGACTAGTTTAGGAGGGTGATATATGGGTACTATCGATGATGCGGTTCTAATGCCCGTTTCAGGGCAAATCGAGTATTCCGACATGGTTGCGGCTATGCTTCCACTTTTGAAATTCCAAACAAATCATATCACTTTGCTTCATGTTATTGAAGCTCCAGTATCAACTCCATTGGAATCCAGTGGTATGGAGGAGATATTCAGTGAAGCAGAGAAGAAAGTCCAGCCATTGCAGAATTGGTTGAACAAGCAAGGATATGTTGCTGAGATTAAGCTCGTCACTGCTCGCGATGTGTCCTCCGCAATAGCTGAAGAAGCAGGCACTTCCAGGTATTCCATGATATTCATGATGAAGCGACGAAGGAAGAAGGGAATTCTCGGACTATTTTCCAAAAGTGTCACAGAGAATGTGATCCGAAATGTTGACTGTCCTGTTGTTACCATTCTTGTCTAGAAGTTCGCACATTAGGCATAATTGCATATTTTGTTAGTTCTCTATTAATGTAGGTCTTTTTCAATGCTTGTGAGCACATAGTATCGGTGTTCAAGTTGTGCGATACAATTGAACTGAAGAACGGTGCCCGATGGAAAACCCTCCGGAGAGCAAGTAAACAGGATCTTGCGGCTGGCGAGATGGTCATCGTTTGTCCTAATTGTCATGTTGCTTTTGTAGTGAAGGACAGGGAAGTGGAAATAGCGACTCCTGTCTAGGCTCAATAGATCTCACGGGATGATGCTCTAAGGTAGCTCACAGCTGTGAGTCCTGCATAGACCAAGAATGCAAGCCATATGATTGCAGTGATGAGTAGCAGATTTGTTTTGAAGAAAAGTTCAACCACTAAAAAGAGCCCTACCACAAAGAGGTTTGAAACGCCACCTATTGTCGTGTCGTTCTTCACCTTCAACACGAATTTCACAATATACATGATTCCAACGATTCCTAGGGAAACCCAGTTGATGATGCTTGTGAAAAGGAATGACTGATTCAAGAAAGGAATTGTGCCTATTGGTGTAGGGATTGGCGGAAGGTAGAGGATCAGAAATGCTAGGAAGAGGATGAATTCCAGAAGACGTATTCCTCCTGACGGAGTCTTCGTATAGACCTCACCATAGAGTCCTTTGTCATATTCTTGAGCACCGAAATAGATGAAATAAATGGGGGCTCCAAAACTGAGCGCATTCACCAAACACTGAGCAAAACCATACACGACTTGGAGCCAGAATGATTCCCATGTTGCCAAAATATACTCCCATACCTCTATGTAACTTGGCAGGAACTCAAGCATGACAAAGGTGGGGAGGACACAAAGAGCAAGAGCCCCAAGCACAGCAAGTGCAGCTCCAGGCTTTCCTCCTCCAAACTTTCCAATGCCAATTCTGTAAAACACAGTTCCCGCGACATAGAGTCCGAGTATAATGGCCAAGGGCGGGGTTGTCATTGGAAGTACAAAAAGCATCAGTACGAATGCCGCATTGATTCCATAGAAAACCCTCCATCTGAGTGGAACACTTGAAATTGTGCCGTCCATTATGTACACAGTGTTAGCCAATCTATAGCGCTGGTAGTAGATGAGTCCGAGCCATGGTGCTGAGAAGACGATTGGAACTGCAATGAAGTGAAAGAGCCTATCTAGCATAATATCTCCAAATGGCGTCATCTGTGGAATGAATAACATCAGTAGGAAGAAATAGATCGGTCCCAGTATTGCAAGCAAGAGGACTGTAAACCGAGTGGCTAACCAATCTGGACTCAATGCGACTTCTCCATCTAATCGTTTCCTCGATTCCGATATAAGTGTACACGAGATATAAGAGGGATTTATTTGGAAGCGTGAAAAGTGTATATCCGCTCCAGTGGAACGTGTTGTAATTCCTGTGGAGCAGGTGTGGGTTGCGTGTATAAGAGGAAACTTAGTGCATCTAGTTTTGTAAGGAAGAGTAAGCTGATTATAGGTCTAGATTTGACTGCTGACATGGCTGGAAAGAACGAGTCTGCCATAAAAGTAGAGAAGGACAGATTAGAGAAGGAAGCTCTTGGAATAATATCTCAGACAGCTGAGTATGCTGTTGCCTTCAAAATAAATCGTCATCTGATTCTGCCAGTTGGTCTTTTCGATGGCATTCCTAGAATCGTTGATGCTATTCACGATGCTGGAATTACTGCCATCGCTGATATCAAGCTGAATGATATCGGCAACACCAACAAGGTCATCGCAAAATACCATTTTGATGCAGGTTTTGATGCACTTATTGTGAACCCACTAGTTGGTATGGAGGGTGGTCTTGATGGCGTGTTTGAGATGGCTGCAAATAGGAAGCGCGGAATCATCACATTGTGCTACATGTCTCATCCTGGCGCAAAAGAGGGATATGGACTCTATGTATCGCCAGATGTGAAAAAGAAGCCTGAACCTTTCTATCACTATTTTGCTCGAGTTGCCAGGAAATGGGATACTGACGGAGTCATTGTCGGAGCTACGTATCCGGAGATAATCACTGAGGTTCGAGAAATTATAGGACCCGAGATTCCAATCCTGAGTCCAGGAGTCGGCGCTCAGGGAGGAGATGCTAGAACTGCTATTGATGCTGGTGCAGACTTTGTAATTGTCGTTCGATCAATTGTAGAGGCTTCTGATCCCAAAGCTGCTGCTGCTGCATTTGCAGCAGAATTACGGTGACTGATAGTTCGTGCAAATGCACATTATGGATGCCCATTTTTGTACATCGCGGCTCGGAAGGGCACAACAAAATCAATACCTTAGTGGAAAAGGATAAAGCATAATTTACGAGGTTCATGTACAGAAGTGTCCATGCTTCGTAATCCGAGGATAAGCTGCAAATCCTCTGGAGCGGGAACATAATGGCAAATACAATAGGTAATGGCTATGGCTTTGCTACTTGGACTAATTTTATAGAAGAATCTCAGATAAGAGCTCTTCTAAAGTATAAGGTCAAGTACTATTATGCAGGCGGAAAACCTGGTATCATGCCAACTGATATCTTCGCAGATATCATGGCTGACCTTAGCGCCAGGTACAAGGAGGATCCCAAGCTAGCTCTTGATGACTTCAACTATGGTCCAACTGGTGGCGAATCTTGGTTCCTCAAGACACTAGCAAAGAGGCTATGCGATGTCCGGGGAATTCCAATTGATTGTGAAACTGAATGGAATAGGGTTTCGATAACAAACGGATCACAACAAGCAATCTATGCCATTCTCGACACAATGATTGATCCTGGTGATGTAATAATTACGCCATCTCCAGCATA
>JAEORI010000073.1 GCA_016840965.1 Candidatus Thorarchaeota archaeon
ATCAGGAATAGTGTCAGAAACGAGTTCCTGAAAGTTATCAAGAAGAGTTAACATAGCTTTTCCATGATCAGTTACTTCTTTGGAGTCAGGTAAGGAATATTTCTGCACAATCTCGCTCTTGGCAATTTCAGCCACATTCTCGAACCCAATCAATTCCCATATGTTAATCGTCTTGAAAGAGTCAATTAACTTTCGAGTAATTACATCCATCAATTGCTTGAAGTCAGCATACTTGGACCCCTCAAATTCTTCCTTTGAGAAAGCCGCATTCAATTGTGATTGAATTTCAGTATAGAATAAATTAAACAATGTTGCATCGGTGGAACTGATATCGCCTTGGATGATTTCATTTTTGAAATCTTGGAGCGCGGTGAAGAATGCTTTCTTTGCCGCATTTGTTACTAGGTATTGATGAAGTTCTTTTGAAAAGTACTGAGAAACCCTTTTGGCATAAGCAATCGCATATCTCATAGTAGCTTTGAGTTCCCAAGCTCGAATCTCACCAGAGTCTGAAAACTCGCGTGAAACTGAATTCATTATACAATCTACAATTTCCATTACGAGGGTATTCTTTATGCCAGCAGAAACTTCAATCCGCGAAGAAATTGCAGAAGTTAAAGAATTCTTATGATTCTCGATTGTGTATGATTCTCCAGAGCTAAGATGCTCTTCAACAATGTGCTCAAGAGAATTGACCGATTCTATAAGATTACTTACGAACTCATCTATTCGAGGCTTTAAAGAGTCGATATCAGCCAAGGAAATCTCTCGCTGTCCAAGGAAGCTTCCTAATACACTAACAACCCCATTAACAATTTCTGACTCTTCAATAGCATAAGCATAGTAGTTAAGTTCTCTAAGTAGAGCTTGACCAGTTTCAGGTACGACCTTCGTTAAGATTTCAATAGCACTTGGTGTCAAAACACGTCGCTTGAAATGTGATACGAGCTTTTCGTCTGATTCATTGGGCAACTTGAACTCCAGACTTTTACGTCCTACAATCTTTATTCCTGGGGGTTGAAGTGTAAAATCATCCACTACAATCATTTTTGCGATAAGGTCGACATCAACATGATCTTGTTTTACTTGTAAAGAATCCCACGAACCTTGAAATCTGCGATCTAACATATCGACAAACAGCACACTATTGAATCGGTCTGCAAACTTATTCAAGACTGTGAGACCTTCCAAGTCATAGTTCAGCTGGTTGTTGATAACAACACTTTCAATATCGGAAATCTTCTTGGAAACAGCTTTCATGTAATCGTATATTTTGAATGGATCGACGACACCCTTTTCCCAGCTCAGTACACAGACGTGAGAGCCAACTCCACCTTCAGCACCACCAGCTACAACAAGCTGTTCGGGAAGTACACCAGGGCTTGGAGTCCGATCGAGGTTCCATTCTATTGAGAGAAGCTCTAATCCTTCAGAAGACATTAGAGTGTCACGGATTTTGAATATTAGTGGAACTATGTTCATGGAAATAGAATCAGAATGCTGTTCCAACATTGTGCCAGCACCTATAGCACTACCGATTGGGTAACCAAGACCGGTTGATGTCCCTAAGACAGATGCAGATGCCATTCGAATAGCTTCAACCGTACTTGATGCTTGTTCATCTCTATGATCAGACATAGGTATACTCTCCTTTATGAAGGCGAAAGTCGAGAGATATTTCAGAACCACATCGCAATCTTTTGAATCTAGCTCGGTCAGCTATTCGACTGTAGTCCAGACTCCATTTCCAATGTTTCGTACTAATCCGGCTTCACTTAAACTAATTAGTGTCACATGCAATGTCGTTGTTAGTAATGCATCATAGCTTAATGGGACAGGAACACTTCGAGATTGTTTTATGTCAAAGACAAGTTGTTCAATGTCTGCATCTCCGCGAGCACTTAGCAATGTTAACACAGTGTCTTGGAGATGGATAACTCCATCTTTTACAGCTTCAAACTGAAGACGAGCATCAGCAAAAATGTGGGGCGAATCATGCGCAGGAAGCACATGATCAGCACCTAGTTTTGACAGAGTTTCCAATGCTGTCAATTTTGCCACAATACTACCAGTCTTGTCTACATAGAATTTGCGAGGGTCATTTGGGAAATTGTTCACTTCATCGCCTGAGAACAAAGCTTTTCGTGTTACATCAAAGAAAACACAATGTCCTGCAGAGTGTCCACCAGTATGGATTACTTTGAGTACTGTTTCACCAACTGAGATGCTTTGTCCATGAGATATTAGCTCATCAGCATCTGTGCCGCGATAATTGACACGAAGTGGACCTTTATCGAATTTCATTGAGAATCTTTCAGCTCGGTCCATTACAAGTCGTTTATTCAGAAAGTCTGCAGGAGTTTGAAGAAGTTCTGCATCTTCCTTATGTATCATAATAGGAGCTCCTGCCGACTTTTTCAGTCGTGCGGCTCCTGCTGCATGATCTGGGTGACCATGTGTACAAATAATACCTACTAGATCATTCTTAGGGTCCAGACCAAGATGCTTCATTGCCTTTTCAAGTCGATCTCCTGGATCACCTGCAGTTCCTGGATCAATAACAAGAACTTCGTTCTCATCAATAATCAGGTAGCTAGCAATAAAGCCAAACTCATCGGCGAACTTTCCTCGTACAACTTGAATTCCAGGTATAATTTCAATCGATGGCATTTGTCCGGTGAGAATCTCTCCTTCAACACTTATGATAATATCGTCTATGGGTAAGTCTAAAAAAAACTCCATATCAAATAGAATCTATTGGTCTATATTTGAGGTTGGTTGATGAAAGGCGTATATGTACTCATTATAGAAGTAAGGCATGTTGTTAGTTTTCGAACGAGATCGGGTGATGAAATAGTTATAGAACCTGGAGAGTGGGTATACGTTGGTTCAGCTATGGGGAGTGGTTCGACAAATCTTGAGAATAGATTGAGAAGGCATTTTCGGAAAGAAAAAACAAAGTTCTGGCACATCGACTATCTACTTGGTGCTAATGTAGAAATCAAAGAAGCTATTTGGGCAGAGAGCAAAGAATCATTAGAATGCGATTTGGCGCAAAGAATAGCAAATCATGTTGGCTTTATTGTCGGTCCAAAGAATTTCGGAGCATCTGATTGCCAAAGAGGATGCTTCTCTCATATCTACCTCTATCTGGGAGAAGAGCTGCTGCCAGAAATCATTATGTCTATTTTTAGGAGATTGAGTCTTCAGTCACATATCACCCAGAATGGGCAGATATCGTAACAAGCTCCTGAGCAGCAAGTATTAAATGGCTCGGGCATTCATCATTTTCAAACTGGAGATAGCAAGGAATGCCAGATTGGAGGAACATCTTTCAAGATCTGAAAAATACGGGACAAACATTCACGGTATACTTGAGATATCAGCAAAAAGACACACTTGCCAAGATACCTAATGTGCGTGTTCAAGAAGTGCATGATGACCACGTAAGATTGGAAAATCCAAGTGGTTATGGAGTGCTTGGGTACGAAGATATTCTATATGTATCAATACCAAGACAGTCAATGTCAAATCCGCTGCAGTGAGTAAGTACTCAATAATCCTACTGCTAAAGTTTAATTGGCAAATGGCATTCTTAAACATCCAGACCAGACAATTAGTTGGTGTAAAAAGAAGTGTCATCACTAATATACATCCCAATTGAAAACGAGCGTGTCCTTAGTCAACATCAAGAATATATCCTAACCAACTACAGATGGATACAGTTTGATAGAGGGTCACGGACAAGTGCAAGTCTTCCACTACACATCATCAAAGAGTACAAATTGACACCAAACTCCGCGATGTGCAAAGTTGTAAATGGAATTGTTAACTTAGTAGGAACATTACCACGGCGGGAGGAGTTACGAGCTGCCCTTGGACTTCGTGAGTTTGATAATCTCAGAGTTGGAGGACAAAGAAAAATCTGCGATGTAAGCGGTGTACCATTTATACATCCTGAGCACCCCTATAATCGATGGATTTCAATTGGGTTCCATAGACCATTTTCAAGACACTTCTATCAGACGTTTGCATGGCTGAAAGGGGAAGAGGTCTTCACCTATCATCCTGGAAGTTTCATACTTACAAACTATAGACTCTACCAATTCGATGCGGGCTCAAAGAAGATGTTCATTTTTCCACTTCATATGGTTGAAACATTTGAAGCAAGAGGAAATGAACTCAAGATAAAAGCAACATCTGGCAAATTCAAAATCAAAGGAAAAGTTCCGCGTCAAGACCATCTGCTAAGCGTATGGCAGACACGAGCATGGAGTCCCATTTCAAAAGAACACCTAGACTGGTTAATTAGACCATATAGCTATATTGCACCTCATCATCCATTATCACAGTATTATGTCAGCGACAGTGCAACAGTCACACCGACTCCAGTCGCTCAAGAAACAACTCAGGACATGCAGATTACAGCTGGAACCGCTGGCGCAGGTACAGTGTTTGTTAAACCCGTCATCAAAGATAGATGCATCCATTGCTCTGCACCGATGTCGTGGGAACAAATCGATTGGGTAGGCCCGGATCAATACCAATGTCCATCCTGTGGAAACACTCACAGGGTTGATTACATTCGTATGTAAAACTCATTAGGAGTGGGCGTTAGTCCACTCCAGTGAGAGTCTTTTGATGGTTTCTTTTGTAGGTAGACCTGTAGCTAGATCCCACCCGCGAAGTTTGTAGTAGTCGTCAAGCATGGGATCAAGATCAACAGTCTGTCCCTTCCCTGGACCTTCTGGCATTGGTTCTTTAGTAAACCTATCAGGAAGTCTATCATCCTTGCGCGTGATTCCTTCTCGGTTATTGAAAAGACGTTTCAATGTAATCTGACGTTCTGCAATTTCTATCAGATTCTCAACTTTGCCAAGGTACTTCTCACCAGTAGCAAGAGGCAACATTTCTGCAAAGTCTTCCATCCAAAATATTGGTGGCCAGGATACCGAATACCAACAAACAATCAGTGTGTCTCTAATGCAATATGAATTTTCACTCTCAAAAACAGCGATTGCCTTATGCTTCTCAGTATAAGGATCGATTATCTCAGGAAGTTTGTCAGCACCCCATCGCTTCGCTGCAACATCCTCATACCCTAGCTGATCTACGACAACCAAGCTTCGGAGATGGTCAGCACCCCTTGCAGCTGTAGCATGACCTAACCCTATGCTCCGATGAGTACGACCATCCTGTCCAGAAACCTCCATTCCTTTTACATGAGTGGCGTATTTTTCCGAGCCTTTTCCAACAGTGTCAGCAGCTCTCTTGCTTCCTTCTGCTAGAATATTCCCGAAATCCTTTCGTTCAGCAATCATCTCTAATAGATGGATAACCTGTTCTCTGTTTCCCCATTCAAGTTTGATTCCATTAGTGTCATTTTCTGTGATAATACCATTCTCAAAAGCTTCAATGGCAAAACCGATTGTTGCTCCTGCAGATATAATGTCCATTCCATATCGATTACAAATCTGATTTGCCTTGAGAGTAGTCGCATAGTCGTCGATGCCAAGAGAGCTGCCAAAAGCCATCAAGCCTTCATACTCGGGTCCCTCCTCAAGGGTACCAGCAAATGGTCCACTCCGAACATAATTTACCTTTTTGCATCCAAGACTACAACCAAAACAAGCTCTGTCGGAAATTGTAAATCTTGGTCTGATATAATCGCCTGTCAATTTTTCATAACCAGGAAAAACGCCAGTGCGATGATTATAAGTTGGTAGTTCGCCAATCTCCTGTTTCACTGCAGTTAAAATCCAGGTGCCCCATTTGCCCATTTCTTTAGCCTGTGGATTCTCACGCACTCTCGAATGTGCTTTCTTTGCCAAATTAAAGAATCCTTCATGGTCATGAACATCAACTCCACCATGCCCACGAATTGCGATTGCCTTCACATTCTTGGAACCAAGAACAGCTCCCATACCAGTTCGTCCAGCAGCTCGGGCGTGATTCACCATGATTGAGGCAAACCTGACAAGGCGTTCTCCAGCAGGACCGATTGCAGCGACCTGCAGATCAGGGTCTTTGTGGTTCTTTTTGATGTTGATAGTCGTCTTATCAGTAGTTGTGCCCCACAGCGTGGAGGCGTCTTGAAGTTCTAGATGTGAGTCTTCAATATGGATATAGACCGGACACTCGGATTTTCCTTCGATGACCAGCAAATCATATCCAGCATATTTCAACTCGGGACCCAAGAATCCACCAACATGACTTTCACCCCAAATACCAGTAAGAGGTGCTTTCGAGATGAAGACGGTCCTTCCACTCATTGGCCAAATGGTACCGGTAATTGGACCTGTCGCAACGATGAGCTTATTGTCCACTCCTAATGGATCAGCACCAGGTGGTAATTCTTCAAAGAGAATCTTGACGCCAAACCCATCTCCACCAATATAGTCCTTAATCCATTTAGTAGGAAGAGGCTCGGCGTATAGCTTATTGTCAGTCAAGTTAACACGCAGAATCTTGCCCCTGTAGCCACCTTTAGTCAAGTTACTCAGCTCCACTAGACTCTTGTGCAGTTCTCTCAATTTCTCTTAGGTAACTTGAGATCTTGCTATGACGATCGATTGAAGGAGCGACAGAAACCTCAGAGTATTTGATTGCTCCAGTCGGACAAACCTTAGCACATTCTGGGGCACCATCGCAGTGATCACATTTGATTATCTTCATCCTATGAGTATCTAGCAGAATGACTCCATTCACACATACTCCAACGCAGGACTTGCATAACATGCACTTGTCTTCATCTAGGTATGTCATCTTTGTAATTGGATCTCGGCGTATTGCATATACTGGACAGATATCTACACAAGGAGCAGTTTCACAGGGACAACAAACATTGGGTAGGTCTATTCCAAGGTCATCATAACGAACAATCTTGAGTCTTGCTAGACTTGGCTGAAATCGACCTTCTTTTTTTGCTGAACATGCAAGCTCACAGATGCGGCAACCAGTACATTTTGTAAAGTCAACGACTAGATGTGATGGCAAGAAGTCCACCTCGTTGCATTGTCATTC
>JAEORI010000074.1 GCA_016840965.1 Candidatus Thorarchaeota archaeon
CCTGCAAGCAGCAAGGGTCTCGCCATCTCAATTAATCCATTGAAGCTTCCAGACAGAAATGCGGATCAAGATGACATCATTCGATTGCTTGACAACTGTGCAAGAACTCTGGTAAAAGTACTAATGAAAGTTGCAGGCTTGTCTAGATCTTGGGAAGGAAAATCATTTGCAGTAATATACGAACTTCTTAGAACAATCTGGGAAAATGAGAAAACCGACATTGATGAATTATCTGAACTTGCTGATATGCTAGTTGCAGACATAGAAACAGCAGGTGTTGATCTTGAGCCATTTATGAAGTTCTCAGAACGACAGACACTAGCTACACGCATTAGAAGCCTTACTGTCGGTTCATCACAACTTCTATTCAAGGAAGAGGGTGAGATAGATTTCGACTATCTTACACAACCTGTTAATGGTAAGACTCCCATAAATGTGATTTTTCTCAAGACTCTAAGAAGTGAAGAAGAGAAACATTTCTTCATAGCAATCGTCTTGAACCAGCTGTACTCATGGATGCTTAGACAAGGCTTTACTGAGAAGCCAAGAATGATGATATTTCAAGATGAGGCAGCCCCGTTTATACCAGCAGGAATGAGAGCTCCAGGACCAAAGGAAACATTCTTACTTCTTTTCCGTCAAGCACGCAAGTATGGAATTGAGTGTCTCATAGCAACTCAGAGCCCGAAAGACATTGACTATAAAGCATTCGAGCAGTTCAACACCATATCAGCCGGCCGTATTAGTAGTGAACAGTCACTCAAAGTACTCGAACGTATATTGGAACCAATTGCAGGTGAAAAGGAATCTGAAGAGATAATTACACAGCTACCTGGACAACAGACTGCGAGCTTTATCTTTTCCTCTGCAGACCTCAAGCCAAAAGTGAATCACATTAGTGTGCGCTGGCTTCTTACAAAACACATTACACTTACTGAGAAAGATGTTCAGATGCACATGCAGAAACTTAGAACAGAACAGGAAAAGATACTCAAGAAGCTCGAAGAGGAACGCTTGGCAAGGGAAAAACAAGAGGAAGCTGAAAGAGAGAAGGCAAGATTAGAGAAACTGAAAAAGATTGAAGATACAAAGAAAGACGCTGAAAGAAAGCGTCTAGATGAAGAGAAAAGGAAAGCAGATGAAGCAGCCCGCTTGGAGAGAGAAAGACTTCTAGCAGAGAAGAAGGAGAAATTCAAGTCTGCAAAACCCACTGACAAGGTCTTTGAAACACGAGGACAAGCCGGGATGCTCTCATATGAAGACATAGTAAACGGCTTTATTGCAAGGATAGAAGCAATTGCTCGAAGAACTTTTGGACTACCATTTTTGAAAGAGCTTGTCACAAGAGGAGAGCTTCATTATGAAAAATCAATGTCATTTTATTTAACAGAAACAAGAGAGGCAATCAAACAGGGACTGGCAAAGGTAATCAAGAAAGAAGTGACAAGGAAAGGGAAAACCCGAAAAGAAGAGTATCTTTTGTATGAATTTGAATACATGCTTAAAATGGTCATTAGCAGTATGGGCATAAAAGAGCCGGAATATGTTGATGAAGTCAGATTGAAGAAAGAATTTGAACAAATGGTGAACAAAGCAAGCAAGAATAGTCTCCTCGAACGGATTGTCCTTGGACAACCATTCCTAGAATTCTAGAATCAAAGCTCGAAGATTTGTGGTTCTGATACTCTACAGTCTATCCATTGGTCAATCATGTCGAGTGTGACCTTTAGCGCATCTTTCATTATCGCTCTTGATACAACCTCAGCACCATAAAAGAGGACTAAGACTCTATTGGTGTCCTTAGTAATCATTGTCTGCTCTGAATCATGAGTTGCAAAACCAAAGCACACGATCTTCTCATCATCAGCTACGACGATTTCTCGACCGCGGCACTCCAATGTTTTCCCACCAATCCTTTGGAATATTTCGCCCTTTGATGCTGTACGAACAACCAAATCGCCAACAAGCTTTGTAGCATCAACTAGACCAATTGGAATCTTGTGATAGGCGGATGCAAGATTGATAATGTCTACAATGTCGGAAATGCGCCATAGATTCAAACCTTTGAGAATTCTACGCAAGACAGCTTCGCTGGATACTCTCAGCTTTGTTGGATCCATTCCGAAGGTCCAGTAGAGGTTGCGATAAGACCGGAAAATAGGATCATCTTTTGCGTCCTCAAGTGTCATTTGCGATTGAATTTCCATGAAGGTTTCTTTCTCATACTCTTCGAAGGACAAAGTAGATTGACCCACCTTCAATTCATCAAGTATAACCAATGCGACACTGAGTCCAGGTCTGTCTACCTCAAAGCGAATTCTCGGTCCTTCAAGAATCATGCCTTTTTTGGGGACTTGCGGCCCTTTGAGTATTATGAGCTGTTAGATCTCAGAAATCAACTCGTCAAGTAGTCGTACAGTTATAGTTGGGGTCGTATCTAAATCACCCGATTCGAAGGATACAATGTCATTAGGGTCACGCTGAACCAATATTGTGGTCATTCCAGCTGCATTCCCACCTGCAATATCAGACTGGGGATTGTCACCAACTACAACAGCATCAGAAACCTGATGACCGAGAACATTAACTGTTTCAACAAAGATTTCAGGCAGAGGCTTTCCGACAACTACTGCGTTAGCTCCTGTTGCGTGCTCAATGGCATATACAATGGAAAGTTCACCAATGAAAATGTCATCCAAACCAAGGTAAACACCAGGATAGTCTTTACTGCCACTTATGCAAAGTAGTAAAGCACCTCCTTTTACCATCTTTGTCGCAAAATTAAGCTCCTGAAATGTCATCCCTCTATCCGCTCCAACTGCAACATAATCAATGGGCGGATTATTTGTAACATCCAAACCTCGTGCTATAAAGTCCTCTTGTGCACCACCCTCACTAATCACAAAACATCGAGCACCAGGATGTCGGTTGTGAATATATGCCGCAGTAGCTGAACCCGCTGTGAATACACGTTCTGTTGGTATCATGAAACCAGCTTTTGAGATGGCTTGGTTCACTTGTCGAGATGAGAGACGACCAACATTTGTAAGGATCGCAAGCTCGTAATTCTTCTCTATCAAGGCATTCCAAAGTTTCAACGCATCACTAAACGGTGTGGGATGTTCAACATCATGAATTAGAGTGTTATCAACATCAAAGATCCAGAGCTTCTTGTCGCGAAGAGTCATTCTAATAGTCCCAATTAATGGAAAGTGATATCCGTAAGAAAAAACTACCTACTCGTTTTCTAGAAGTGGTATCACACATATAAAACGAAATGATTTGGACCCTTTTGTGTTGTCGTAACCATGGGGCATATCAGAGGGGACAAAAACGATATCATCTTTTTTTGCTACAAGACCCTCAACATCGCCAAGAACTTTTGCTTCACCTTCGAGAACAAAGATCTCATGCTCTTCTGGATGTGAGTGAATAGAGATTATTCCACCAGGTTTAATCTCAAAATGACGCATAGCGTACCTTTTAGCTCCCGTACGTTTACCAATTAGCCATCTCATCGTAGCATTCTTACTGCCAGCTAGCTCAACAGGAGCTTCATCACGTTCCTTAAAATTTACAACATACATTGTATTGAGAGCCTCCTAAGATAGCTTCAAACTTAGACGGGAACACTTCGAAGGCGGATATTAGTATTCGGTTATGTACCTACTGAAAGACAAGTTATCTAAAACAGCACAGAAAGCTTAATCTTCAGAAAATAGATTGTCCAGCTGATACGTGCCACGAACGGCGCTCTCTCGTTAGAGGAAATTACAATGAGCGAAGAAGACACCTACCTCAGGGCAAAACTTACTGATATTAATGGAGCCATCGAGAGACTGACTCAAATGTTAAACAGAATGATTGAAGTCATCTCAGGCATTACAGATGTCCAAGAAAATACATCAGAGATCATTCTTGCAGTCAATGCTAACACAGAGAGACTAGATGAGATTATCCGTATTGTTAAGGCACTAGAGTCTGGTGCTCCAACAGCTGTTGCATCTGGAGCGCCTGGGCTTACGGATAAGGGTGTAGTATCCAATCTTCAATCAGTACTTGACACTCTTGAAACTCAGGTAAGGGAAGGAGTGATAGCTAGTGATCTTGCTCAGAAAATCAATGAGGCAGCAGGAATGCTGGAAGGTAAAGGAGCCACTAGTGCGATTATTGTTAAAATGCAGCGATGGACAAGAATTCTCCGAACTTATGGAAGGGTCGATACCATAAGTCCAGCGGATCTCGTTAAACTTAGAAATGATATCAAAGAGTGGAGCAGAGATTTATCAAAGATGAGATAGAAATCATTGATCAAAGATTGCTTATTTCGATCAGTTTTGGGATAATGACATCACAATTTATCAGAATGCGCATTTCGCGCGTCATTTTTTACTCAGAATGATGTTAAGTCAAGACTTAATAGCATACCAAAAAATCTCATACTGTTCCTCAGCCGGGAATTAATGAGGTGCACAAATTATGATGAATCCTGAAGAATGGGAGAGTCGAATCCAAGATATAATCAGAGGATTTCCATCCCCCTATCGCGAAGAGATTCTTGAGATTTGGTTTGAATGGCTCAAAACAAACCCAGAGTCGCCATATTATCAAAGTTGGAATGAATTCTCTTCAAAGATAGATGATCAAGATGCATTGTACACCGAAACACGAGTCTACCTAAGAAAGGTCAAGAATGAATTAAGAGAATCAGAGATGCCGTTAAAACTCTGGC
>JAEORI010000075.1 GCA_016840965.1 Candidatus Thorarchaeota archaeon
AGTTCTTGTAAATGTCTTCATCCTGATCTATGATATTTGTACCATATCCGGTGTTGAACTTCTCTTTACCAGGGAGTGATACAGCTAGAACGATTAGGAATCCTTCTTTGTCAGTTTTGATTTTTGAATCCCAAATCCAAAACTCTCCTCCAGCTGGTAATACTCTATGGACTTCTTTGATGACGTTTTTCTTATCCTCGTGACTCATGTACATTCCACTGAAGAAAGAAGTTGCATTATCGAACTCCTCATCTTCAAATGGTAAATCTAAGGCATCAGCAACCAACCATTTTGCGTCAGGAGCTTTATGAATAGCTTCGTCAATCTCTGATTGCCGTTTATCAATTGCTGTTATTCGTTCGCCCCCAATTTGAGCTATGACTCCTTCTCCTCCCGCTCCGATATCAATAATCGAACCAGGTGGTATTTCATCAATAATTATCTCTTGAAAAGGAGTAACTTCAGTTTTAGTTAGATCAACTCCAGGAATTTCTGGAATCTCTTCATTATGACTCTCAGCATTTTCATTTGTATGCATTTTATCTCACCTTTGAGCTTAGAATATTCTTGGCTGGTCACTTATTTTGAGAATTGTGGGCACAATGTGACCAAATACGCTATTTTGTGAAAGATTTCCTGAACACGCAACGACCAAAATTTCTAATTCATCATGCTAATTTGGAACTAGATAGGCATCTTTCCTTCTAGTATTGTTGCACGTGAGAAGATTTTCGCAAAATTATCATACCGTGCTAGCTCCAAATACTTTACACGCTCAACTATATTCTCAATCAATGCTCTCTCTCTAAGAGACAAAAGCATTCTCTTTGCCCCCTCTCCGGCGGCATTACCAACAGGAATGACCTTCTCTATCTCAACTGGGGGTAAAAGTCCTATAGCCAAAGCATTTTTCGGATTGATGTAGTTGCCAAATGCGCCTGCGAGTAGAAGCATGTCAATATCTGAGATATCTGTTTCAGTAGACTCCATTAGAATGCTCGCTCCTGCGAGAATCGCTCCCTTTGCGAGTTGCACTTGTCGAACGTCATTCTGGGTGAATACTAGCAGTTGTTGAGAATTGTTTTCCTCGGGTTTTGCGATAACATATGCCTTTTCACCTTGGACATCTATCACTCTGTTCGATTCAAGCATCCTTCCATTCGACCCGATGATGCCGAATGTCTTTAACTCTGCAACAATGTCAACAATGCCTGAACCACAGATTCCTTTCGGTCTGCCATCACCTATCACGTGGATTTGGGGTGCCTCGTCAGGGTCTGAAATTGATAGGTGTTCTATTGCGCCTTGCTGTGCTCTCATACCGTGTTTTATCGTTGCTCCCTCAAATGCACTACCTGCAGCAGCAGAACAACAGAGTAATTCTCCTTTTATTGAAAGGACTATCTCACCATTTGTACCAATATCAATTCCAAGCACTATCTTGTCTGTTGTATCCAGCCGCTGTGATAAGATGAAGCCTGCAGTATCGCCTCCCACAAATCCTGCAATATTTGGTGCTAAGTATACACTAGTTTCTTTAATCGTAGTAAATCCTAGTTCATCACCACTTTTGGTAAGAGCGTTCTTGATGACTGGTTCATATGGTGCCATTCCTAGAGATTTAGTATTCAGCCCAAGTAGTAGATGATGCATTGCAGGATTTCCTACTATTGCCAATCTGCTAAGATCGTGTGGATCTATTTGGGTTGATGTTGTCAGCTCAATAATGAGCTCTTCAATTCTGCGTAGAACTACATCTCTGAGGATTTTAGTGCCAGCATCCTTAACGACAGCATATGTTATTCGTGACATTACATCTTCGCCGTACATGATTTGGGGGTTCAGGCTTGCTGCATGTCCAATTTGACTACCCGTTTCCAAATCTAGGAGATAAGCAACAATAGTTGTTGTTCCCAAGTCTATGGCGACACCCTTCTGTTTGGCAAGGCCTTCATCAATAACCCACTTCATTGAACTTGGGATTCCATCTATGAGTATCTTAGCAGGAATTTGAGTCTGTTTCATCGCGACGCGCATATCTTTCTGAGTCCTGTGTTGACAAGCCAATCGTACTCCTTTCTTGAGTTCTGATTCGGGAATGTGCTTGTGATCAACCTCGGACGGTTCGGAAGGTGGTTCCACTAAAACTAGACACTTTCCACAGGTCCCACGCCCTCCACATTCGGATGGTAAAGGCAAACCTAATCTACGTGCTGTATCTAGAATTGTGGTTGTTTCATCCACATCAATTCTGAGACCTGAGGGCTCAAAAGTCACAATCTTTCTAGCCACGAGACGTCCCTATCCTTTCAGATATCTTAGAGCAGAAGCTATTACACTGCTCGTTCGTTTTTAAACCTGCAAGATAATATAACACCAGATAAAGCAACTGTTAGAAAAACAGTGCCAGTGATTCAATGCATTCGATGTTTCTCTAATTATGTTGGGACTTGTTCACTCGTGGTGTTCAACGCGTTCCTTCAGCGATCTCTCTCGTTTCAGCCAATCCTTTTACGGTTCAGATTCAGAATTTCAAAAGAAAAAATGCTAACAATGAGTGGCTATGAAAAGATCCTTATTCACAGATTCTGGTAGCTTTTACTTCTTATCCATCTGTGATAGATAATGCATAGAAAAATGTCTAAGAAGCCTCACATATCTTGCTAGCTAGTTCACGAACCTCGGCAACAAGTCTTACGTTTTTCTCAGCATCACCAATATCATTTGCAGTTCCATGAACAATCCCGATAGTTATTCCTTTCATATAGCGTATTAGGTGTTTGATGGAATCTATTGCATGTTGGACACCTGATTCGTCAACATTAGTATCTCCATAAACAAAAATGGCTGCGAATTGCTTTCCATCTAGCTTGTGACCACCTTTGACATGTAATGCTATTAATCGATCAATGAATAATTTGAGTTGGCCAGAATAGTTGAACCAGTAAATAGGCGATGCAAAGACGATGGTATCAGCTTCAATGATTGAAGGATAAATCTCATTCATATCGTCATCATCCTGAACACATCGCAGTGGAAATCCTTTGTAGCACCAGAAACATCCTCGACAATGTTTGACGTTGAGTTCATGAAGATGAAGAACTTTTGATTCCAGTCCTTTCTTTCCTAGTACCTCATTTATCTGATCGATTAGGAAACGGGTGTTGCCTTTTCTTCTTGCACTCCCGTTTAGAATCAGAATTTTACTCATATTCAGAGGAGGTTAAATGACCAGTAATAAGCTTGTAGTTCAAAGAAAACAATGTAAAACAGAAATGGATGCTCAATAGTGTCAGAAAGGGAAAGTTCCCTATTCACCTGACTCTGCCATGGGAGAAAAACACGAAATCGTGAAAATGAAAGCATCATTTATTGAGAGCTTCTCGAATTTGGTAAATACGTTCCTTATCCTTCTCACGACCTAATTTCTCATAAAAAAAGAGCTGGTCGTGCAGTGAGGAAACAGGTATTGTCATTGAATCGATTTGAATGAGTCTAGGCGGTTTGAGCTTATCAGATAAGGAAACCAAAATGCCGTCTGTTTTCACTCTCAAATCCCCTATTATCTCAACTTTTGTTCCTTGAATATCATATAATCCATAGAAGGACTCAAAAATGTCAGCCCTGAAACGAACTGGTTTGACCTCGTATTCTTTTAGTAACAGACCTATTTGAAATGCTCCATGCTCATCTGTTAGAATGTCTATATCATTTGGCTCAATATCTATTCCTTGGAGAGCAAGACTAACACTTCCAACTACTGTCCAGTTGATATTCGCTCTTTTCAGATGTTTTGTGATTATCCAAAGTGCCTCAATTATTCTTGAATCGACCACAACATCTGAAAACATGGAGTTCAATATTACATTATCCATGAATTACAAAAATGAAAAGGGTGCTCAACAGTGAGCGGCTAGGGAAAGGTCCCTGTTCACCCGACCCCGTCAGCCTCGTACTTCTTACCCATCTGAGAGAGGTTATTCTAGCCACTTGTAACCTCTGCTTCTATGAATTATTTCAGTGACTCTAATGTCATGATTTATCACAAAGTAAATCGCTC
>JAEORI010000012.1 GCA_016840965.1 Candidatus Thorarchaeota archaeon
AATGCTCTTCCTTTTACTCATAATTCTTAATCTTGGAGCAATTATTGTATATCCAAACTATCTAGGCTTAACTGCTTCTATTAGCATTCTGATATTATGTTTGCTTAAGAGAAATGCAGTCGCGCAATTCATTCTAGGTCGTGTAAAATCATATTCGATATCTAATTTGGCGTTTCTGTGGGGGCATTACAAGTTTCGATTAGTATCGCATTTCTTGTTTCTGCTCCTAGCAATCAACCTTGTTGTTCTCATCCCTATTGTTTTTCTTAATCTATATGGAATGGAATGGTCCATCTCGTGGGGTCTCACATTTATCGGAATTGGACAATTTCCTCCCTCAATTGGACTTGATGGGATGTCATATGCAATCATGACTATTCTTTCAGCCATTGCTCACCCTACAATAACACAAATAATTCTTGGTTTGATGTTTCTGAGCTGGGTTCTAGGTAGAAGATCTAAGACTGAAGGTATATTACGTCAGTATATCAATACACCAATGGGACAGTTTGGAACTGCATTAGTTGCTTTCTTTGTGGGTCTCGCAATTTATGGTGATATAATTGCTCCCTATGATCCCGAACAACATCTCACAGGGCTACCATATAGACGACCAAGTGAGTTGCCACTTGACCAATTCCTCAATATTTCCTTGAGTATAGGTCTTTTGATTCTTGGATTTGCCATGTATGGTTTTGTGTTTCTTAAGCGAAAACCAAAGGCTCCATCTTCTTTTACTCGGATGCTACTGGGGATAGTAATGATATCAATTGCGATGATTCTTGGATACTATTCTATTATCGAATCTCATATTTTGGGAGTATATGCATCTGCGCTGATTGTAATTATTGGACTATATGTCATTTTAAAAGTCAGTTCGAATCTCAAGCAACTTTTTGGTAATTTAAGAACATCCTACTCATCATCGCTATCAATCAGCCTTATCGCAATCGGGTTTATTCTATTCTTGGCATCAGCAATGTTGATTATCACAGGTAATCCAACTGCGTACCCGGGCTTCCACATTCTTGGGACCGATCAATTGGGGCGGGATGTCTTTAGTCAAATGGTGATTGGTGTTAGGATTACACTCGTTATAGGACTAGTTGCGACTATTATCACAATGACAATTGGAACAATGACCGGACTCATTTCAGGATACTATGGAGGTCTTGCTGACTCGCTTCTTATGCGGCTCACTGACATTTTCTTTGTAATTCCAGCTCTTGTGATAATGATAATCCTTGCAGCGATTTTACCTCCCTCAGTCTATACACTTATTTTTGTCATTGGAATTTTCTCATGGCCATCGACTGCGAGAATTGTTAGAGGACAGGTCTTGACAATCAAGGAACGTACATACATTGAACGTGTGAGATCTGTTGGAGGTAGTGATGTCTATATTATGGGTAAGCACATCCTTCCAGCAGTAGCTCCTCTCATAGTAGCAAACACTGTTCTTGTAACTGCATATGCAATTCTTTCCGAAGTCGTCTTGGACTTCTTTGGCTTGGGCGATCCAAGTATGGTAAGCTGGGGCACTATGCTCTATCAAGCCTTTGGAGCTGGAGCAATGTCAAGTAATCTATGGTGGCTAGTCTTCCCACCGGGAATAGCGGTAGTGGTTCTATTGATGGGTGTATCAATGGTTGGCTATGCTATGGATGAGATAGCTAATCCAAGGTTGAGGAGGAGGTAGATGAAAGTTGACTGAATCACAGCCTGAGATTATTTTAGAAATCAAAGATCTTGGCATCTCATATACAACCAAGCAGGGAAAGGTGAAAGCTGCTGAAAATGTCAGCTTCAAAATCCGTTGTGGCGAGTTTGTAGGCCTGAGTGGTGAGTCTGGTTGTGGTAAGACAACTACAGCTTTAGCATTGATGCATCTGCTTCCTAAAGAGGGAATAATAGAGAGTGGAGAGATTCTTTTCAAAGGAAAGAATATTCTAGACTTTTCAAGGGATGAGGTTCTTGAGTATCTCTGGCGAGACGTTTCCATGATATTCCAAGGAGCAATGAATGCCCTTAATCCAGTGCATAAGGTCATCGACCAAATGACGACAGCTATCAGGATTCATGAAGATGTTTCTGAAGAAGAGGCAAGAGAGCGGTCTCTTGAGCTCATCGAATCAGTTGGAATTGATGTTACTCGGGCTGACGGCTACCCTCATGAAATGAGTGGAGGAATGAAGCAACGTCTTATGATTGCCCTGGCATTAGTCTGCCATCCTGCATTGGTGATAGCAGATGAACCAACAACAGCATTGGATGTCATGGTGCAAGCTCAAATTCTTGATCTTTTGAATCATCTCAGAGATAGAACAAATCTATCACTTCTTCTTATCACGCATGACTTGTCAGTGATCGCAGAAACTTGTGATTATGCAATAATCATGTACGCTGGTCGTATTGCAGAAATGGCTCCAATAAAGACAATATTCTCCAATCCTGAACATCCCTATACCATGAAATTAATCTCATCATTTCCAAGCATTTTATCAGAGAAAGGTATTGATTTCATTCCTGGAAATCCTCCAGACTTAATCAACCCACCAAGTGGATGTCGATACCATGAACGTTGTGATTATGTCATTGATAAATGTCGACATGAAGTACCTCCTCTTGAAGAGGAAGAGGGTCACAAAGTTGCTTGTTGGAGGAGGCATGATATCTAATGTCTGATGTTATTTTGGAGACCAGGAACATCAAGAAATACTTCACAGTACGAAGTGGTCTATTTTCTTCCATTTTCACTAGACGAGAACCCACGTACATAAGAGCTGTCGATGGCGTGGATCTATCAATAAATCGTGGTGAAGTTTTTGCGATAGCTGGAGAGAGTGGGTGTGGAAAGACCACAATGGCTCGCTTAATAGTTCAACTTGAACAACTAACAGATGGACAGATTTGGTTTGATGGAGTTGATGTATCCAATCTAAAGGCATCTGAGTTTAAACCATACCGACGAAGAATTCAGATGATATTCCAAGACCCCTATGGTTCGCTGAGCAACAACATGACCGTTGCAGAAATAATTGCTGAACCTTTGAAGCTCCACAAAATATGCAGTAGTGCTGAGGAAGAAGACGAGTTAGTAAGAACTACTCTTGAGGATGTGGGTCTCCGTCCAGCTTCTGATTTTGTCGGTCGGTTACCCCATGAATTGTCAGGCGGACAAAGGCAGAGATTAGCAGTCGCTGCTGCACTTGTCCTTCATCCAGATCTTCTTCTTGCTGATGAACCAGTTTCGATGCTCGATGTATCGATGAGAGGTCAGATTCTCAAGTTATTACTTGAGCTGAGAGAAACTAAAGGAATAACCATTGTGATTATCACACACAACCTTGCAGTAGCGAAACAAATCTCAAGCCGTATTGCTATTGCATATCTTGGCCAAATTGTGGAAACTGGAGAAACCAAACAGATAATTGATGATCCCCAGCATCCTTATACAAAAGCTCTCCTATCTGTAGTGCCTGTACCTGAAATTGACGTAGAACGAAAACGTATACTGCTTACTGGGGAAACACCCAATCCAATAAATGTGCCACCTGGTTGTAGATTTCACACACGTTGCCCATTTGCGAAAGAGAAATGCAGTGTTGAAGAACCATGTCTTACAACCCTTCCAGATGGTCGTCAAGTCCGGTGTCATGATCTGGATACAGAAATAACAACAAATTGAACTGAAAAGGCCTGTTCATAATTGAACATACGTGTTGGCGTATTATTTCTACATGTTCATTTTTCTTTAAATCTATAAGATAATTGGATGCGAATTGAAGATGAGTAAGGAAACTGACAATCTTAAGCAGGCAGTCATCGATGGTGATGCAGAAGCTGTTGCTGATTCAGCTAAGAATGCTCTTGATGCAGGTGTAAGTCCTATTGAAATACTTGAGAAGGGAATATCTCGCGGTGCTCAAATTGTAGGTGAACAATTCGAGAAAATGGAGATTTTCCTAACAGAGCTTATGCTTTCCGGAGAAGCGATGATGGCTGGACTGAATGTAGTTCTACCTCATCTCAAAGCTGAGGATGTGCCTCAAAAGGGTAGGATTGTAGTGGGCACTGTTCGAGGCGATATACATGAGATTGGAAAAAATATTCTCAAGTCGCTGTTCGTAGCAAATGGTTTTGAAGTGAGTGACTTGGGAGTAGATGTTCCCACCTCAAAATTTGTTGAAGAAGCAGCGAATATTCATGCTGACATTATTGCTATATCAGCTCTCATGACCTCCACTATAGGTGGTCAAAAAGATGTCATCGATTATCTGGAACAGACTGGCAATCGCGATAAATATATTGTAATGGTTGGTGGTGGCCCTACAAATCAAGATTGGGCTAATGAAATTGGAGCAGATGGCTTTGCTGATACAGCTCCTGAGGCTGTTAAACTAGCGACTGAGCTTATTAAGAAACGGAGGGGTTAGAATATTGATACCAATTATTGAAATTACAAATAGAGCCCTCAATGGAAAACCAATGTTAGAGAAAGACTATGACATTCGTGTATTTTCACCAAGAGTGAGGGAGCTAGTCAAGGAATATGGGATACGATATGACCCTGACATTTTGGTCCCGTCTGATGATGGAATGGCTGATGCGATCTTCAAAGCAGCAATAGATTTGATCTGTGATGTAGGAGTTTATTGTAAAGACACAGAGCGGATTATTGCTTTTGAAGAGAGCGAAGTTAGATCCGAACTCAGGACTTCTTTTGACCATGCTGTATTGGGAGAAGGAATGGAGCAGCGGACTCTATTCCCCCGCAAACCTGAGTCGA
>JAEORI010000076.1 GCA_016840965.1 Candidatus Thorarchaeota archaeon
AACACTAATACCTACTGCACATGAAACTGTGTTACCTCCGGTTGTGCTGAAAAACTCCATACCCGTCGCGAATGATTCAGCTATCTCGCGAGTCGTGACCACAGCTCCAATCGGATGGCCATTACCAATCGGTTTTCCCATTGTTACAATATCTGGAACGACGCCTTGAGTTTCGAATCCCCAGAAGTAATCCCCTATTCTCCCAAAGCCCACTTGTACCTCATCCACGATGCAGACTCCACCAGCTTCTCGGACATACTTGAAAGCGTCTTTGAGATAGTTTCTGGGAAAAGCAATTTGACCGCCGCAACTCATTAGGGGTTCACAAATGAAAGCGGCGAGACCCCGACCATCTTGCTCAATCTTTTGAGTCGCTTGAAGAATGTCCTTGGCATATCTCTCTCCTGCATTGGAACCCCTGTATTCGCCACGATACGTGTCAGGCATTCTCACAACATGCACATACGTCGGTGCACCTTCGCCGCCAGGACCATCATGTTTGTATGAACTGATGTTGATAAGCTCCGCAGTGTTTCCATGATAAGCTCCTTTGATTGCAATAATGTCCATTTGATGAGTATGAGTTCGAGCTAATCTCAGTGCAAGCTCGTTTGCTTCACTCCCACTATTAACAAAGAAACAGACACAGAGTTCTGTTGGTAATCTTGCAGTCAATCGCTGTGCATAACGAACGAGATTTTGGTGCAGATATCGTGTGTTTGTGTTTAGGACTGCGGCTTGTTGACCAAGCACTTTCACGATTCGTGGATTACTATGACCAACCTGTGGGACATTGTTACGGATATCTAGATACTCTCTACCTGTTTCATCAAAGAGATATTGCATGAATCCTCTAACGATGTTCAAAGGTTTTCCATATGAAACACTCAGAGAGGGGCCAATTGACTTGCTTCTGACCTCTAAGATTTCATTCGTGGATAGATCTGGTTCTGGATACATATTTGGAGGAATCTGAAGAATAAAGTTGGGATCCGGACAGATACTCAGCCAGGCATCACGTTTACTAGGTGGGGCTACACCATAGAAATCTCCCTTCTTATCCATCATATCAATAATTAGTTGAAAATGAAGATGGGGAGGCCACCCACCATTATTGGGATATTCACCAACACATCCTATCTGCTGCCCTTTCTTGATATGTTTTCCAATGGACAGTCCTTTAAGTGAGTCTCGAGTCAGATGGCTATAAAGTATGTAAAAAGTTGGAGCATTAGTAGTTGTTGTATGTTCAATAATGATAGTTGGTCCATTATCAAACGGTAGCGCATTGTCCTGAAAACTATGGATAATTCCATCATAGACTGAAAACACAGGAGTGCCACTATCAACAAACAGATCCACAGCGAGATGTACCGTTCGTTTCTCTCCGCTAGCTAGAGCATATTGGTCCCCGGTATAAATCAGACGGGGTTCATTATATCTACCAATAGCAATGTCGACCCCAGCAGCTGCAAGTTTATTGTCAATGAGGTTTCCAAAGGCTCTATGGTCTGTGAGGTGGTGAGGTGAAGTGACATCTATGCTGCTGACACTTAGGTCGACAATAGTACTATTTCTTTCATTAATATACACCCCCAGAGGACTACCAAAATGCTTTCGGTTCTTCTTCATCCAATCCACTACAACTTGCGAGTTCTTGCAGGGTTCAAGACCAGCAGCAGCTCTGAAGCAATATGATGCAAGGCGAGGATGTATCTCTTTGAGTATTGCTAGTGTTTTCCATGCAGGTATTTGACTGATGCGAAGATACTCATTATCAGGTTCAAGATTTTGCTGATGCACGGCGATTGACACGCTCATGGCTAGTCGTGCACAGACTAAGGGATACAACACTTCTAGCTCGATTTCTGACAGGGGAAATACAGCATGATATCCAGACACAATCTCCTGAGCGACTGCTATTGGATCTGGTTTGTCGAGTATTGCATATGCGATAGCTATTGCAAGTTCATTGATTGTATGGGAATACACCATATCTCCAAAGTCTAAGATTCCCAGAGAACGCAACTCATTATCATGTGGATGATTAACGATTACATTATAGTCGTTGGCATCATTATGAATAACGCTTGATTTCAGTTCCTTCAGCCTTGGAGACACTAATGATTCAAAGAGATGCAAGAAATAATCAACCAACTCGCGCTTGGTATCTTCAGTTATGAGTTCCTTATACTGTTCAATTACCAAACTTGCGTTTTTTAGGTCCCAATAAAATACACGATGAGCGGCGGGGTGGTCAAAACTAGCAAGACCTTCACTGATTGAACCTACAAATCGTCCGAAATCAACAAGTAGTTCTGATGTGTGAGGATTGACTTGAGCTAGAACCCGACCTGGGAGATAAGATACCAGCCTCACAAAATGAGTTTTCCCAGTTCGAGTGTTTGTTTCAATCTCAAGACCATTGATGCTTCTCATAATCATTGGAGAATTAGTCCTGCTGAAAGATGCTGAGAGATGATGCATTGCACTGTTCTGCATTTCAAGGGTTTCTCGTCGTTCTGATTCTGCAGCTATCTTCAGAACATACTCCTCACCTGTAGCTGTAATTATGTGGAAGTTCTGATCTCGTTCGCTTGGTAATTCTCTAATATCACCCGAAAGACCATAGAGTGATGAAACAATCTCATGTGCTTCATTTGGTTTAAAATTAGGTCTCTCAGGATTTCTTGACTCCAACTGGAAAACACCTCGCTATGATGACTTAGGAGTTGCATTGTGCCATAAATGTAAGTGTTCTAGTTTTAATGCTTCTTCATAAACTCCTCTAAGTTCCTCATATGCTCCTCAACAGGCATCTCACATCTCAGAATAATAACTGGTCTGTATATGCGAGTAATCTAAAGCTTAGGATTATTGGAAAGGTTTCGTAGCTCAAGTGTGTCAAGATAGGAATCCATGGCAAACATTGTCAGAGTTTTGTCCACCTCTGGTAGCTCTCGCAGGAAATCAACAATGAAATTGTTCATCTCACTGATACTCTCAGCGCGTACTTTCAATAGAACATCGAACTCACCACTCAAAACATGAACGCCCTGAACCAACGGGTGACAAGCAATCTGTTCACAAAATTCCCTCTGTGAAAGCACGCCTTTTCTTCCAGGTACTCGATATCTTACCGTGACGAGAATGAATGCGAGTGTTCCTCGATTGACCTCTCCGGGATCAACAATTGCAGTATATCTTTGGATGACTCCAGAGTCCTTCAGCGCTTTCATTCTGGCATGGACTGAGGATATTCCAATTCCAAGAGCCTTTGAAAGTTGTGCGATGCTTTGTTTACTGTCTTGTTGGAGAAGGCGAAGCAATTCTTCATCCTTTTTGTCAATCTTTTTCTTTTTCGAAATTTTTACGGCCATATCATCTAATACAACGAAAAATATGAAAAACTTTCTGTATTTTGCAGGAAAATAATATAGCCATTGTAGCTAGAGAAGTTTCGAGAGAAATCATTGCCTCAAAAGTAGTATTATGGAAACGCTTGAGTTTCATCACCCCCAAGGGTAAATCCGCACAGGGGCAATGCAATCTCTCATTTTCTAAACTTTGGGCTAACAGAGGTCTCCCTTGATGTGCAAAGAACATGGACAACCGGATTTCCTAAGACTGGTTTTTTCTGATCTTCTTGGACGCACGCGCAGTATCGAGGTCGGATATGACAAATTGGCAGAGGTTGTCAAACATGGAATTGTAATCGACGGGTCCTCAGTTCCCGGGTATGCATCAGTGAACGAAAGTGATGTTCTTCTCCTCCCGTCCCGCGCCACACCTCTTATCCAACCATGGGATCCATCAGCAGCGTTTCTTCTTTGTCGAATTCATGAGGTTTCAGGAAAACCACATCCAAGGGATCCTCGAAACATCCTTAGGACAATCGTATCTAAAGCTGCTGAGAAGGGACTAAATCTTAAGGTTGGGGCTGAGCTCGAGTTTTTCACAGTTGCAGGAGGGGCAGAGAGTGAAATCATTCCACTTGATAATGGAGGCTACTTCTCTTCCCAACCGCAAGATGTTGGTCTTGATTTCCGTAGATCCATTATCCGGACACTTAGGAACATCATGATTCCTACCACATCGCACCATCACGAGGTTGCTAAAGGGCAACAAGAGATAGGACTCCAATATGTTGACGCTGAAGCAGCAGCAGACAACATCATGTTGTCGCGGATTGTGATTTCAGAGATGGCATACAAACAAGGAATGATTGCTACCTTTATGCCAAAACCATTCTCAAATCAGAATGGATCTGGGATGCATCTTCATCAGAGCATGTGGTCACAAGACAACTCAAGAAATCTTTTTGCATCAACAGATGAGAGGCCTCTCTCTCAATTGGCACTGAACTATATTGGAGGCATTCTTGAGCATGCATCTGTTCTTTCTGCTATTCTCGCACCAACAGTGAATTCATACAAGAGACTAGTCCCAGGATATGAAGCTCCTACAAGAGTTGCTTGGGGATATCGAAATAGAAGCACTATGATTCGTATACCTCATTTCAATGGATCAGATAAGGCTGCAAGAATTGAACTCAGGTGTCCAGATGCAACATCTTCACCACACCTCGTTATAGCAGCCATTCTAGTTGCAGGACTGGATGGTATTGAGAGAGGAATCGACCCACCCGAGCCAACAGATAAGGACCTCTATAAATCAAGAAGCGATTCAGAGTCCCTTCCTGGTTCATTGAAGGCAGCACTGGAGATGCTTGAAGAAAGTACTATAATTAGAGAAGCTCTTGGTGACTCAGTTGTCAACTCATTCGTTTCGTTGAGGAAGCGTGAATGGAATGAATATATCAAGTCTACAGGGAATCCTGGGACTTCTGAAATCACAGAGTGGGAGCTTCTTAGATATATGCATGTGAATTAGAATTATGGTGAATCAAAAGATTTCTATCGAGCGTAAGCTTTCATACTAGAGGAGGTCAGTAAATATGACTGGTTTTGAAAGCAAGGAGCAATTTAAGGAGATATTCAACAATTTCTGGGCCAAAGCAATAGAAAACACTGAGATTATGGAGAAACTCAAAAAGTCACAGGTTGTGGTTCGTTTTGATGTTGAGGATCCTGAAGTACACATGACAATAAACTTCAGAGACCCTGGACCTAGTGGCGAGATTGGTACTCTGACATTTGATAGTGATGTTGAACCTGAAATCTCAGTCTGGTCAAAATCTGAGACCACCAACAAGTTTTGGCAAGGAAAACTAAACACAACAGTGGCGATGGCAAGAGGACAGGTCAAACTAGAGGGTTCTGTTGCAAAAGCTCTGGGACTACTCTCAAAGATTAAGCCGCTGTATGATGTATATCCAGCAGTCCTGAAAGAGATGGGACTTGACCACTTAGTATTATAGTAGCAAAAGTAAAGTATATATTCGCAGATTTCAAGACTTGTTTGTTTATGATAATTAATTATTGTTAACAAGGTGAAAACAATGGCAGAAGCAGTAACGAAAGACATGAGCATTGGCGAAGTAGTAATGAAGTGGCCTGAAACAGCTGGAACATTCCT
>JAEORI010000077.1 GCA_016840965.1 Candidatus Thorarchaeota archaeon
GAGAGAATTCCCATTAAGAACAACACTGAGTTTTCTAACCACATCGATTCCAACTATAGCATGGGGAATTTGGGAATGGGCTATGCTAATCTTGCCTGGCGTATTAACCCTTGTTGATGCGAAACGAGAATATGGCACACTCAAGAGGCTGAATTGGGTCGGATTCTTTGATAGATTAAAGCCTCAGAAACGTTGGCCATGGCGTAGACGTACATAGATAAACCCAAATTACCCACTCCAACTCTACCGACTGAGCCACGGCGGCATGTTCTCGGGGTCACGCCTCGGATTCAAATATTAACATTGCTGTTGAACCCACAGCGCAATAGAGATAGTGAAAATGAACCACTTTTCGTTATACACTATCAACGACGGCGCATCACAACTAACACAATGGCAATGATGGCCACAACAACCACTCCAACTCCAATGTACAGATAGGGAATTGGTTGAGCATCTCGCCTTGCAATTTGAAGGGTCGTGTTTTCTCCCATCTCTGGGTCATCAACCATATGGTAGAGATTCATAATGCCATCCGTCTTTGAGAACCTAACGGTGACTGTTCTGACTAATGCAGTGTACTCTTCTGTGTAAATCACACCCCACTCACTATCGGTGTCAATCCAGTCATAATCGTTTGGTGACGTTTCGTTTAATATCACCTGAATGAGTGGCCAATTTCCAATGGGCATGGCACCCCATGGCGGTGATATATCCATCTTAGTACTATTTTCATAGTAGCATGTATAATGTGACGAAGAGATACTAATCTCAAGATAGGAAGTGACATTAGTTGGAATCGTGGGGCGTGAGTCAATCTCTATGTAGAAGTCTATGACTCCAAGAATAAAACCTCCGCTATACCTGTAGTGAAATTGGTCTCCTACTTCAAAACCCCATGCCAGATTGTGATTGGTGACTGCTGTGGTTGGTGAAGCAGCTCCGATGACCAATGCGCAGACAACGAGTATCCAAAGTTTATTTCTCATTGACTCCGAACTTCTCCACTTCGACCCCAAAACAAGCTTTGATTTATACTCTTTGCATTCAGAAATCCCAAATTGTCCAAATAGGTTGTCGAAAGATTATGCAACCGGGTCTTGCACAAAAGGATGAAGGTGGTTTCAACAGCATCTCCCATAATATCGATATACTTTCGAAGTTCTGTGCCATTCAGCCTCCAAAGAGAAATCCAAAGACATTATCGAGGGTCATCATAATGACAAACCCGACCATAATACCCCATGTGGCTACACGAGCATTTTCGATTGAGTGACTCTCTGGAATCATCTCATCTCCAACTACAAAAATCATGGCTCCAGCAGCAAAAGCTAGACCATACGGGAGCAGAAATGCAGCGATAGAAACTATTGACACTCCTAATAGACCTCCTATAGGCTCCACAAGTCCAGTTGCTAATGCAAATAACGCAGCTTTTCCCCTAGGATAACCCTCCCTGACCAGTGGTGCAGCCACTGCAAGTCCCTCAGGCATATTCTGAAGTCCAATTGCTACCGCAACTGAAATTCCTGTTAAAGGATCAGCAACCCCAAATGAAACGCCAACTGCCAATCCCTCTGGAAAATTATGGATTGTAATTGCGAGAATGAGGAGCCAGATCCTTGCCATGGTCGATGAAGGGCCTTCTTTCCCTTTCTCAAAATGAGTGTGCGGAATGTACTTGTCAGCTAAATGTACGAATATACCTCCCAGTCCAAATCCTAATGCCACAACAGTGAGAACACCAGTCCAGTCATTCACGTCTTCCAACGCTGGAACTAGCAGACTGAACGACGAAGCAGCAAGCATGACACCAGCTGCAAATCCAAGCATGATGTCTAGAGTCCTTCGACTAAAGTTGCGTTTGAGAAATATGGGCAGAGCTCCTACACCTGTTGCTACGCCAGCCAATAGACTAGCACTTAAACCAAGTATAATGGTGTCATTTAGGAGCTGCATAACGAAAAGAACAGTTTACCTCCTTCTTAAGGAAGCCGCTTAGTAAATGAATTCTAAGAACACGTGTTCTAAATACCTGAATCTAGGAACGATTTAGTAAAAAAAGAAGATAATATGACTGAAACAATCTGAATCACTTTGTTTCTTTCAGAATCTCATCATATTTCACTGCCGGGAATGACTCACTCTTTCTTGAAACCCATACTCCTAGAAGTAGAACGACTGGAATCGCAATCAGCAGTCCAATAAATGCTGGACTCAAAATTGTGGACTTTGTAATCCATGTGACTTGCGTTCGTTCAATATTTGATAGGTCTTTAAAGAAAAGCTCAGCTTCAAGACTAGTAGTTTGTGATGATTGGACATTCGAAAAGACCACATACCACACTCCGTCCTGAGGTATCGTAAAATTGAAGGTTAAGCCCGTAGTTGCCTCGTTACGCTCGTAAAGAATTGCACTCTCATATCTTTCCCATATTGTATAATTGCCTGCATCACAGATGAAGAACTCGATGTCAATATCGGAAGAGAAAGATCCTTCTATTCTCCAACCTGTACTCGCATCTCTATATGCTGCATAGAACTCACTAGGACCTAGGTTTCTGTCTACTCCAAATGCTTGGACAAACAATGGTAGTAGTAACAAAGTCAAGAACACTAAACTACTCAGTAGACTCTTACGCATTACAACCCCTAACAATAATACACTGTTTTCGAATATCTGATTTGTCTCCTACTGGGCAACCCAGTTGTGTCTGGTAAAATTTCATTCTCAAAACCAATGAGCTACAGTAAGTCTAGCATGGTTTAAACTAGAACTGGTTTTGGGAGAATCCTTCTCTCCCCAATCAGAATTCAGTCAAGAAGGCTAATTTTCCAAGAAGCTACACTCCTGGCTAGCAGCCCATAGAGTGGAGGCGATATCAGAGTAGCTCCAATTGCCAACTGAATTTGGTAAAAAGGATCAATCTGAGGTCCATTAGCTATTTGGATTATGAAGACTGTCGTAGCACTCGAGAGAACAATCATGCAAATGAAAAGTAGAACCGCACCTTGTACCAGAATTGTGAATTTCGAGAATCTATAAACTTTCAACCAGAAACGCTTCGTAACTTTGGAATTGACAAAACCAAGTAAATAGGAACCTGTCAAAAAACCAAGCATGAGCCCTTGCACTTTGTAGCCATTGGGAATCCACCAGATTGCCATAGAGAGTAGTGCTCCAAAGAGAGCTACTACTAGTCCCTGTAAATAGATATACAGAGCACTCAAGGCACGTGAATCAGTAGATGCTGCCGAATAATGAATCTCCTCTTTAGTAGATTCTACTGACATCTGATGTCACCCTCCGTATTCTGATTCGTACTTAGTATTATTCTAGGTTAAGACTTTCGATGTCTTGGGACAGAGATGATATCTTCGGAAGGATGAGAAAAAGGTGAAGTTACCCAATAAGGAATGGTGGGCCCGAGGGGATTTGAACCCCTGACCTTTCCCCTATCCAGACGAACTGTCTAGATATACAGGTTATGAGCCTGCTGCTCTACCAAGCTGAGCTACGGGCCCTTGAGATTGCTTGGCAAGGCTTTTGCTAGAGCTTTGGGATATTAACGTTACGAATGGTTTCTAAAATGTAATTCCATGCTCCATGAACGATGAACGATTTGGTTTACTCAGATTGTCAAGAAACTGTTCAAATGAGTAGACTTGAGGTTGCGCTTTTTCGGACTTTATATTCAACCGGAGTAACTACGAAGCAACTCCAAGGTGCATATTCCATGATTCTATTGTTCACCTCAGATCACTGTGTATGGTGTGGTTCGCTCAAATTAATGATAGAGAATGAAAGTGAGGCTCTGGGTGTTGAACAAAACATCTATGAAGTTGATGTCGAAAAACAGTATCGAATTGCTGAGGCGTATGGCATTTTAGTTGTACCGACGCTTGTTGCAGGATCCTACAAAATCTCTGGTGTCCCATCACCAACTGATTTACGTTCATTTTTGCTACAAGCAGTGTCCAGTGGTTTCCTTAGGTATGATCGAAAGTGTGTCAAATCCGTACTCCGTGAGGTCCATCAGATTCGAGCGTCTGAATCTTCTAAAGACACTATATTTCGAACAGCATCTTAGATCAGAAGCGACCTCTGCGCAATGTTAATAACAGCAAAGCAAAGTTCTCGATGCTACATCGCCCCGGTAGTGTAGTCCGGCCCAGCATTCAGGACTTTCGATTCTGAGACCCGGGTTCAAATCCCGGCCGGGGCACCACTTTCTGTTTTTATCCAAAATGAAATCCTATTTGTTTCACCTTATCGAATCAAAAAATAAGGATTTGTGAGTAATCATTATTGATTACCCACAATTTAGTAAATGGTGTTGCTTAGATTGATTCTAAGTATTACATCTAGTATCTGGAGCGTCTGTTATTACTGCTACCACTATAACCGCCACGACGGTCTCTTCCGCCGCTGTAGCCATTTCCGCCATAGCTGCCACTTCGACCGCCATAACTTCTATTGCTGCCTCGGTTGCTATAACCGCCACCACTATAGTTCCTACGAGGTCTGTCATCCTCATGCTCTTCAGCAGACATATCGACACTCATGTTAACTTCTTCAATGGCTTCTTCAGCCACCTCGAGCTTGCCATACCTACCAATATTCAATCGTAAGTTTCCTTGAAAGAGACCAGTGTATCCATTGGTCAGATTGTAGGTAACACCTTCCTCAATGTTATCAATGGCTTCATCCCAGAGTGGAACTTGTACAATTCCGCTAGCATCACCAACAGTGATATCACAAACTCGATGAGATGAACCATCCTTGCGGGATTCAATCTCGCGCTCTTCACCGATACTAGTCACCTTGAAAGAAATGGTGACATTTCTCATTTGTGGCTTTAATTCGGCCACTGTAGCCTCTATTGGCTCACGTTCTTCATAACTCATTGTTATTCACTCGCTCTATGCGATATGCAAGTTGTCAAAACTAGCGTGTCCTTCTGTGAGATTTGCGATGCCTGATAAAAAACAAACTCGATAATTCCCATAATAGAAAGTGCGTTTCGCTTCTCGTTTACCTGCAATCAAAATCTCAGAATCACTCCTTATGAACTTGTGTACAGCGGCTCTATTTTGACTATTATCTGCTTTCTACCAAATACTTCTTGGAGCGCCTTTTCTTCTGGTAACTTCCAAGCTTGAAAACTGAGGTTGCAGTTTCTTGACCACTCGAATGGTAACTTGAAATGCTCTTCGTGCTAGAAACCTAATATTTAGAAAATTAAAAGAGCTCAAGGGATTGAATTATCGTTGGATCACAGTCTAGTTCATTGATAGGAGCATGTTGAAGTCTGAGGACTTGAAAGAGTGTGTCAATGCTCCTGATGATATCACATCTACTCCACTCTTAGCATAATCCTTGATGTTCTCCTCATTGATTCCTCCAGACACCTCTAGTATCACCTTGTCTCGTGTCCCATCAGCTTTGAGAACCTCAATGAGACCGCCTACGTCTTTTGGCTTGAAGTTGTCCAAGAGGATTACATCCGCACCTGCACCAATGGCTTCCTGAACTTGTTGCAGCGTGCGAGCCTCACACGATATCTTCTTACTGAATGAGGTTTTCTCCTTGGCTGCTGCTACTGCTGCTCTTACGCCTCCAGCTGCTGTGATGTGATTGTTCTTTATCAATACCATGTCATCAAGTGCATATCGATGCGGATCGCCGCCACCTATAATGACCGCCCGTTTCTCAAAGAACCTGAATCCAGGGGTTGTTTTTCTTGTTGCTGCAACTCTTATTTTTGGATTCTCTTTTCTTGCTACACTCACCATGTTGTGCACCTTTGTAGCAATGCCACTCATTCTCTGTACAATATTAAGACAGACCCGTTCAACCGTTAACAAGGTCCATGCAGAGCCCCTTAAACGCATCACCGGTTGCTGTGGGTCTACCCAGTTCCCTTCAAAAGCAAGTATCTCATAGGTGAGGTCTGAGAAATCAGCTATTGCTGCAACTTCTTCAATTCCTGCAAGTACTGATCGTTCCTTTGCATAGATTGTACCCAATGCCTTCGTATCTTCTGGCACTGTCAATTCAGTCGTAAGGTCGCCAGACCTAACATCCTCTTCAATGAACTTCTTCAGACTCTCTATCGCCTCTGGAGGAAGGTTACCAAATCTCATTTAATCACACCTCGGATGTTTTGGGTCTCTCACAATCTTACCCCTAGGCTTCTCCTCACCAAAGATTTCAGCCTGAAACGACATAAACTCAGTCTCAGGGTCTTTCCACATATTAGCTGGCAGTCCAGCTTTGTTACATGTATGCTCCAAGAACTCTCGCGTGTTCCATTTCCAATCAACAGGGACTTGAGGGAGAAGAAGTCCTCGAAACATTCCTCTGATAGCAATCAAACCATCTCTGCCTACCTTAACAAGGTTCAATAAATCCTCGGGCTTTGAGTACTTGATCTTTATTGGCGGTGTGAGGACGCTTAAATCGACTATAATTGAATCAAGCTCCTTTGGAGTGACTGGTTGGAAACGTGGATCATTGATTGCAGAATCTTCAGCAGAATCAATTGTAGCTTCAACTAGAGCCTGTGATGGATATGGTCGACCGATACATCCTCTCAAGCTGACGCGATTTCCAAGAATCGAGTTTAATGTTACAAAAACTCCAGATTTTGCGTGCAAATGCTCTGGTGTATTCTTTGGAATCTTAGGTTTCTTACGAGTCTGTACGACTTCATCCACTGTCTGCCTAGCTAGTTTAACAAGAAAGACTCCGTCATCATCTGAGTATGTAAAGGACACTACGCATCAACTCGGTCTATCAGTGCTATATCATTGTTATTTATCTTAACTCATCCCGTTTTCTGGACTGGTATTCTCCCCGCAATACCAGGTCCTGTGACAAATTCACCATTATCAAACACTACCACACCACCTACAATAGTAGTCACAACGCTCGCTAGAACTCGTCTTCCTTCAAATGGTGTAATTTTTGCTTTCGAAAAGAAGTCTTTACCCCTAATTGTTCCCTCTTGGATTCTTGCTAGTACTATGTCTGCATCGTACCCCTTTGAGAGAATTCCCTTTTTCTCAAGTCCCAGAATTCTTGCAGGCGCAGAAGAACAGACCCTCAGATAGTCTATCCACGCTAGGCGTTTCTCAAACACTTCTGTCAACATGAGACGCATTGTGGTTTCGAGACCGGGTATTCCTGATGATGCTGTAAGAAATGGAGCTGTTTTCTCCCATTTCTTATGTGGCGCATGATCAGAAGCAACACAATCAATTGCACATGTCTTGCATAACGCATCCATCAGCATCCTATTGTCATATGGCGACCTCAATGGTGGAAGCATTTTGGCTATCCCGTTATCTTGAGGAAAATCCCCGCCTGAAAGGAATAGATGATGAGGAGTAACTTCAGCGGTCAATGTGTCTTCAGCTCTATTTTCATAAATCAGTCGAGCAGTTGCTGCGCAACTGACATGGCATACATGCAACCGGGCTTCATACTCAATTTTGGCATCTACAAACGACTGAACAGACTGCACTTCATTCTCGCAACTGTGTGCAAGGAAGAACTCTTCTATGTCATTTGGCATCTTCTTGGGAGCAGGCAGATCCGGATGAAAAAGAAGTGGGATTCCACTAGTCACTGCTAGTTTAGTACAATCCTTAATCCTGTCCTTTGTGTATATAGTGCGCTTATCTAAAGGTGAGTGAGGATACACTTTCAATCCAAGAATGTCCTTGAGCATTTGGACATCGAACTCATCAATATTGTGAGGAATTCCAGCATAGAATCCTACATTCACATAACTCAACTCTTCTGCTCGAGATATCTTCTCATCGAGTGTCTTCTTATCAAGAACTGGAGGGTTTGAGTTTGGCATATCAACAACTGTTGTCACCCCACCTGCAGCAGCAGCCATAGTGCCTGTTTGGTAATCTTCCTTCTCAGACTCTTTGAGATCCCGAAGGTGCACATGAATGTCGATGAAACCTGGAAGAATATAGAGCCCTCTACAATCAATCGAGTTTCGAAATCGAGGTTCATTTCCATGTTTGTATACGCCCTCAATCTTCCCTGCCTCAATTGCAACCGAGCGTATAGTTTCCCTACCACTCTCTATGAAAATGCCATCTTTGAGGACCATATCCACGGTCATATGACATCAACGCCAAAGAAGCCAGCTGAAAATAAAGGCTGGGCTTACTATTATTCAGATGTACCTTCGACCTTAAACTTGTTTGCAACAAATCTTGTGAAGTCAGTTGAGCTAATCATCCCTACAAGTCTGTTTGCATCACCTACAACCGGTAAAGAGCTTAACTTTGCTTCTAACATCTTTGCTGATGCATCTGCAATCGAATCATCTGGTTTTACGAGTGGCGGTTGTTGAAGCATCGCATCCACGACACGAATCTGTCTCACTTGGTTTGCTCGATGTTTGTCAGGCACCTCTACAGTAAATCGTGCCATAGCTTCGGCAACCATACGTTCAGTAATCAATCCTAATACTCTGCCACCGTCAGTGACTGGTATACTCGAATAACCTGCTGCAAGCATGTCACCTCTGGCCTTCACAAGACGTGAAACTGGATTCACCTGAAGAATGTCTTCTGTTGTCATGAGATCTTTGACTTTAATGTCCTTGAATTTCTGAACTAACTGTGATATCTGCACCTTTGTGATTACCCCAACAAGAGTACCCTTGTCATCCACCACAGGGCAACCACTCATCCCACGCTCAACCATAAGTTGAGCGACATCGGTCACCTCATCATCAGGACCTAC
This sequence comes from Candidatus Thorarchaeota archaeon, assembly GCA_016840965.1. Next base: position 8,777 of record JAEORI010000077.1, read on the forward strand.
TGTAATTACAGTATCAGTCATCGCACTGGATACATGGAGCCTTTTAATCGATAGGGCTACTACTTTGCTTACACCTAGCCTATCAGCGATGTCAGCATATGTGAGAATACCTTTTACGTTTCCATTCTCAACTACAATCAGCCTCTCTACACCCTTCTTCTCTAGCTGTTCGAGCGCATAGGACAACCTCTGGTCCTTGTCAATAGTGACCGGCTCGACCATAATTTGGCTCACTTTCATTACAATATTCTCCTTTCAAATCTGTATTTGCACAATACAAGTTGGTTTTGGAGTGTGTGACCAACTAGCTGCGGCAATTTTCGCACAGATACTGGCCATCTTCTTCAATCAAGTCCGTCGAGTACTCACCACAGCTATCACACTCGCCTCCATAGGCAATATCCTCATCTTCTTCTTTCGGTTCAACCCCTTCACTCCTGAGCCGCAGCGATTCCACAAGGATATCGATGAGCTCTGGAGACCACCGAAGCAAATCTCTTGATGTTATAATTCCAGCTAAGGAATTATTTTTCAAAACTGCAACACGACGAATGTTGCTCTTTGCCATCACTCGCATAGCTTCGGTTAGCGAAGTTCCTGGTTCGACATGAATTATCGGTGACGACATAACCTCTCGAGCTGGAGTGGTCTTTGCATCCCTCTCTTCTGCAATGACGCGTCTAACAATGTCCGATTCTGTTATGATACCAAGAGGACGATCCTCATCAACAATGATAATGGATCCTATGTCCATCTTCGTCATAGATGTGGCAACATCGAAAACTGTTGCATCTGGGGGCATTGTCACCACATTAACCGACATTATGTCCTTTACAAATATTGAATGAGAGGGTTCGGACATTTTCTTCACCTCAATATTAATAGAAGTTGGTCCAACTCCCAGCCAACCAACTGGCAGAGTGTCTTCTCGAGCTGAACTGCCACTCGTCTGATTTTAAATGTGTCTGTACTCTCTTATAGATAGGCTTGTGCCCAGATTCAGCGATTTATTTTTCCGCTCCCAGCAGGCAAAACTCTCATCATATCCTCTTGAGGTATCTGGCTCACCAATATGGCCTGTTCATCAGGTACTAGACCTTTGATTTGATTAAGCACCTCTTTCACGAGTTGTCCCTTTTTCATCTCTCCTGGTATGACTCGTACATAAAACTCGGTCTGGGAAATCACTGCAGAAGGCGGGCCTGAGATTGGTATCGCATGCTCCTCCTCAAGGATAACTCCAACTGCTAGTTCTATAGGTATTCTACGAATATAGTTCTTTGAGCCATAGATCATCACCGCCCCTGTTGGCAAATATTCCCCTGAGGGTGGACTAAAGCTCACCTGTTCCGGGTTTACCCAATAGGCATCACCATTAGATAACCCGTCCTGCCAAGCACTTGAGAAAGTAACTGCAAACTGCGCAGCCTCCTCTAGTGTTTGTTGTTTTGGTGGTTCATCCGGTACTTTAATCACCGTGTACGGAGCACCATGAAGAGCTGCATGCAAGAAGATATCATTAGCTCCCATATGGCGCTTCGCAAGAGTTTCATTACTCTTTACATCCCGTCCACCTAAGACCAAGAATCCTTCAGACGAGATAAACCATCTGAACTTCTCATACCATCGTTTCTGTCTTGTTTTGACAGGGACCTTCTTGATGTCAGGCTCCGAGGTAGCTACTTCTAATTTCTCCATTTTTTCCTTTGTTTTTGCAATCTGTTTCTTAGCGCCTTCAACCTTTGATTCTGATTTCTTAGCTTGGTCATAGGCAAGTGAGGCATTATCTTGAGTAGAGAGTCTTATGTCCAAAGTCACATCAATATTGTTTAATCTCACTATAATCTGGCCTTGTGATGGAATAATTCTCTGCACCAAAAGAGCAGATGGTATTTCCTGCCTCCGCCCCTCATCTACTTTGGCTATGATTTTCTCCCAAGGCATCCCTCCAGACCTAGCCTTAGTGACAGTTTCCAATACCTCTTGGACTCTCGTAAAGTGTGAATATATCAATTCACCACTTGTTCTGAGCGTTTTCGCTTTTTCAATGAGGTCTTCAATGCTCTCATTCTGTTTATCGATAATTCTTTGGAGTCGCATTTGTTCCCGTGAGAGAGTATCTTGTTCCTGTTCATCTTCTAGCTCACTTTCAGCTACTCCTGAATACTCATCAATAGTCTGACTGAAGCTATCAAACGTTTCAACTGGCATATCTCGATAGAGTTCGAACGGGAATGGTAAGAATGCAACATACTCTGAGTCTTCATCGTCAGCAGGTTCGTTATCAAGAACAATGTTTGGTTTGTTGACACCAGTGTTTAATTTTGAAACAAAATCAGTGAGTCCTGTCTGGAGGTCCGATAAAGTCTGACCATCGATTTCAGGGGTCATCACTGTTGGCGAAACCTTTCCCAAAGCACAGATCTCTTCGCAGCTCAAGGAATCAAGGTTAAGTCTGCTTGCCAAAGTTCGAACAATGTTCGCACTCGAGTCTGCGATTATCTCTTGAAGTGAGTCTGGTTTGAGAGTCAGTATGTCAATTCCACGTGGTGGTGGAAACTCGTACTTCGCTTTTGGTAAAATGTCGCGATCACGCATCTTTCTGTATCTCATTGCTACAAAGATATTATCTTCTTGGTCTAGAAGAAGGAGGTTTCCACTTCCAAACAACTCCGCAACAAGTTTGTAGGACTCATTCTCATCCCCCACTTCGATTACGACAATTCGGTCTAATTCATATTGCTTTATTGAGCTGACTCGCTTATCTCTAAGGTATTTTCGTAGAACTGTACAGAATTTTGGCGGGACGCGTGGTGCTTTTCGTGCAAACTCTGTGAGATGAATACGATGCCCTGGGTGAATGAGAAGCTGTGAAGTCCCACCGCCAGGAGAATAGAGTTTGAGAACAAAAATCTCTCCATACTGATATACATTCTTAATGAAGGCTCCTTCTGCTGACTCACGCAGCTCTGATAGAATGAGCCTGATGTCAACATTACTCATTGAGTCCTTCATATCATATCATCTCACAATCAAACCGACACGATTATAACCTCGTCGATTGAACCAGCCACCAAACAGGCAGTGGTTGATGATGAACCTAACTCCGTTAAAGAACCTCTTCAAACGCATGTTTGGAAGATGGGCAAATTCTCCAAATGATCAACAGTACTATGTGAAGATTTTCTTTGCGTTAATTAGCGCTTTGGTCTGCGGAGTCACTGGTCCAATCTTTGCTGGGAGTCGTGGAGTAATATTCGGTTTTCTTGTCTACATATTGTCTCTTTTTGCCATTCGATATCTATTGGAGATTGACCTAGCCACTCTTGGCGGCACCCAGAAGATGATCACAAACTCATTGCCTTCGTATCTGATGTTATGGGTTGTTTTGTGGACACTAATGTATGCGTTCACAATCTCGCCTGATATTCTAGTAACACCTTGATCAATATTTGTGATATTTACAAAACTTCAGACAATCTCCATTATAATGGAACTCTTAGAATAGAGCAAATACTTGTATTGCTAGATACCCTGCAAATAGAAATGGTATCAGCGGAGGTGCTAGGTTTTCATTTCCATCTCTCCATCTCCAATAGAAATAACCTCCTAGAAGCATAACCACTAGCTCTCCCGCAAGTCCTATTATGGCTTCCAAAACAGGTTCGCTCAAAATCCCTAGTTCAATCCCAGGACTGATGAAAGCTAAGACATACAATACTTTGACATCTGCTCCACCAATCGACCCAATTCTAAACAAGATGTATGCTATTGGAACTACTAACAAAAGGGCGGTCGAGTGTAAAACGAGATTGCTAGTTAAATGCCCGGTGAATATCAAGATGATACTACCAACCAAGCCGCCTGCAATGATAAACTCGTTTCTGACTCTTCTATCTTGAAAGTCTAGAATTGAATAAACCATAAGGAGCAGAGTGATAGTGGAAAACGACATTATAGAAGCAAAGGTAATGTCAAGACTCATCTATCATCAGACTCCTATTCTTCAATCTGAGTAATCCTGTATATAGTCATAGCCTTTGGTCTTGATAGTAACACAGATTAGGCACCCATCGGTTCCCGCGACCTGTGTGTGGGAAGTAGCTCTCGCACTTCACAGATTTACAGTTCAGAAGCTGATCGAATGAAAGACCCGTATCAAGTAATTCATGATACTGCATTTCATCTGTTGAAGAAGGCGGTAACTGAACTACCTTCAGATGTCAAGGCAGCAATTGAGGCTGCGAGAGATAATGAAACGGATGAAACTGCAATAACCCAACTCTCTGCTATCCTAAAGAATTTAGAGATAGCAAGAACTGGTGTTCCGATGTGCCAAGACACAGGAATAATGATCTTTTATGTCAAAGCTGGTGCTAAATTTCCTTTCTTGGGTGAAATCAAAGCTGCACTTACAGAGGCAAGTCGTAAGGCAACCAAAGAGATTCCAATCCGACCAAACGCAGTCCATCCAATTGTTGGTGGGAACTCGGGAGATAATACTGGCGTTAAGATTCCGTGGATAAATTGGGATATTGTCGATGGTGACTCTGTCGAAATCACAGTGTTTCCAAAGGGTGGCGGTAGCGAGAATGCTAGTATTGTCGGAATGCTCAAACCTGGCGTTGGTCTAACAGGAGTGAAGAAACTCGTAGTTGATAATGCTCTCTCCTATATGGGCGCAGCTTGTTCTCCTAACATCATTGGCGTAGGTATTGGTGGTGGCGCAGATATTGCAATCAAGATTGCAAAACAGCAACTTCTCCGCCCCCTGAACGACAAGCATCCAGAGCCTGAAGTTGCCAAGATTGAGGAAGAACTCATGGATGCCATCAACTCAACTGGAATTGGACCCATGGGTCTTGGAGGAAAAACAACAGTACTTGGTGTAAAGGTCGACTATGCTATGAGACATCCTGCCAGCCTACCTGTTGGCGTTGCTGTCCAATGCTGGGCAGCCAGGCGTAGTACTGCAAAAATCACGAAGGATTTGAAGGTGACATACCTGACACATCCAAAGGAGGGAAACTAAATGGTTGAGCATCACTTGACAACACCAATCTCAGAGGAAGATGCTAGAAAACTGAAAGTTGGCGACGTGGTCTATGTCACGGGTGAACATGTCTATACAGCACGTGATGAAGCACATGAGAGAGCTCTTCATATGTACGAGAAGGGTGAGAAGCCTCCCGTTGACTTTGAGGGTAGTGTAGTCTATCATGTCGGTCCTGTCGCTTGGCAAAAGGATGGGAAGTGGGTGATTGTTTCAGCTGGTCCCACAACGAGTGGCCGGTTGGAGATGTTCGAGGATGAGTTTCTCCGAAAGTACAAGGCCCGAATAATAGTCGGGAAGGGTGGAATGGGAAAGAAGACCTTGGCCGCACTGAAAGAAGTTGGGGCTGTCTATTGTAGCTATACTGGTGGATGTGGTGCACTCGCAGCAAAAGGGCTCAAAGAGGTAAGAGCTTACCTTTGGGATGATCTCGGCATGCCTGAAGCTCTTTGGGTGATAACCGCAGAAGAGTTTGGTCCACTACTCGTGACAATGGACTCCCATGGAAACAGCATACATGAAGACATGGACAAGCTGGTTGCTAGTCGAAAGGCAGAAGTATATGCCAAAATTGGCATTAAACAATGAACCAAGGCTGAAGGATGTCTTTTGTATATCGATTTCCATTCAATTGGTTTGAACAGTAACTCTTAAAGAGCGCCAGAATCCCCGACGGGTCAACCAAGGAGAGAGCTCTCCAGTGGAGGACTGTAGTTGGACTACAAGACAATCATGTGCGACGTTCTTGTTGTTGGTGCTGGTGGTGCTGGCTGCAGGGCCGCAATTGAGGCATCAAAATTCAACTTGGATGTCATCATGCTAAGTAAAGAGCTACTCGGCAAGGCACATACAGCCATGGCCGAGGGTGGCTATAATGTGTCCCTGGGCAATGTAGACCCGGATGATAATCCCGAAATCCACTTCAAGGACACCATCGAAGGTGGTAATTATCTGAACAATCAGAAGCTTGCCGAGATTCTTGTGAGGGATGCTCCGCAGAGAATCTTTGACCTTGAGGATATGGGTGCAGTCTTCGATAGGACTCCTGAGGGAAAGATTGCTCAGAGACCTTTCGGTAAACAGAGTTGGCGTAGAACTGCATATGCCTCTGATAGAACAGGTTCTGAAATAATGGTCACTCTCACCGAAGGAGTTCGTAAAACATCTGTGCGAGTGTTTGACGAAGTGTTTGCGACCAAACTCTTAGTAACAGATGGTAAAATCTCCGGTGTCTGTGCTGTAGATCTGAAGTACGGTGATTATCTTGTGTTCCGAGCAAAATCTATTGTCATGGCAACTGGAGGTGCTGGTAGAATCTTCAGCGTCACAAGTAATGCACAGTTAGATGTTGGAGATGGTTATGGAATGGCCTATGAGGCGGGCTGCGAGATGATCGACATGGAAATGGTGCAGTTTCACCCAACAGGTATGGTCAAACCTGAGTCCGCAAAGGGTCGATTAGTCACAGAAGCAGTTCGTGGAGAGGGAGGAATTCTCCTCAATAACAAGGGTGAACGCTTCATGAATCGATATTATCCTGAAGTCATGGAGCTTGCAGGTCGTGACCAAGTTGCACGTTCCATCATGACTGAGGTTCGTGAAGGCAGAGGTTCTCCAGATGGGGGTGTCTACCTAAGCATAGCCCATCTTCCTCGTTCCATTATTGAGTTTAGATTAGAGAGCATGATAGAGCAATTCGAAGATGCTGGGGTAGATATTCGAGAAGAACCAATGGAGGTTTCACCAACAGCCCACCATTTCATGGGTGGTATCAAGATTAATGAAGACTCATCCACGAACATCCAAGGTCTCTATGCAGCTGGTGAGTGCACAGGTGGTGTGCATGGTGGAAACAGACTTGGCGGGAATGCTCTCGCAGACACACAGGTCTTTGGTGCATTATCTGGAGAAAATGCTGCAAAATATGCGAAAAATATTGCTCATTTAGGTGTTGACCGTGATGAAATCCACGAGGAGTTCACAAGACTTGAATCGATGCTGAAGCGCAAAGAAGGCATCTCTCCCTCTGCAGCCCGTGAGGAGCTCACTGAACTGATGTGGAGCAAAGTCCAGATTTTCAGAAAAGAGGACGAGATGCAGTATGCAGTCAAGGAACTCAAACGAATTGAGAAAGAAGTAGTACCCAAGATCAAAGTTGATGTCCCGGTGAAACGATTCAATCCAGGTTGGCATCAAGCTATAGAGTTTGCCCACATGGTCACGACAGCTAGAATGGTATCTGAGGCCGCTGTAATGAGGAAGGGGAGCAGAGGTGCACACTTCAGAGTTGATGCTGACCCCAAAGATAAGGGCTATTACAATATCATTATCCGTAGGGGAAAAGATGGTAAGATGGAGCTGCGAAAGGAAGATTTAGTGATTACCAAGATCACGCCACCATAGGAGGCTAGAAGATGGCAAAGACATTCAAAACAAGAGTGCAGCGATATAACCCTGATAGCGATGACGCACCATACTTCCAAGAGTTCAAGGTTGAATACGAACCAGGAATGACCGTTCTTGACGCGTTACTCTATATTCAAGACAAGTTTGACTCAAGTCTAGCGTTTCGTTGGGAATGTAGAGGCGGTCAATGTGGCTCTTGCGCTGTGAAAGTCAACAGGACCGCCCGTATCGCGTGTAGAACTAAGGTAAATCCTAAAGAAAACCTAGTCCTCGAACCTCTTGAAAAGATGCCTGTCATTAAGGACTTGGTCACTGACATGGCTCAGACATCTTTTCGTATCAGACGAATCCGTCCTTATGTTGCGCGTGATAAACAACCACAGCATCCAGAGATAATCCATGCTGAAGAAATTGAAAAACTTCGTGAGATTCGAAAATGCATCGAATGCAGTGCATGCTTATCTAACTGCCCAATTGTTCATGAAACATGGGATTATCCCGGTCCAATGATCATTCGGCAGATTGCTAGACTCGAGCTTGACCCACGTGATGTTGAGGATCGTGTGGCAATGGCGATGAACGAGTCAGTGTATAGCTGCACAACTTGTAAGATGTGTACCGACATCTGTCCCAAAAAGATAGACATACCTGCTTTAGCTGTAGAACTACTTAGAGCAAAAGCTGTCGAAGCCGGTTATCCACTAGCTGAAGGTCAACAAGCCTTTATCGACTCTATTAATGCAACTGGCAGGGCAGTGCCCGTCAAGGATGCACCTCTTCTCAAGCAAGTTAAAGATGCAGAGTTCTTTGTGGACAATCCACGTGGTCGTGTTGCTTTCTTCACAGGCTGTCTTATTGACTACCGGATGCAAAGCACAGGTAAGGCATTGATTGATGTTCTAAATCGTAATAATATCGATGTAGTCGTTCCGAAGGAACAATGGTGCTGTGCAAGTCCCGCCTTCAGAACTGGTGATCTCAACACAGCTCACGCAGCCGCACGTAGGGTCACCGAGATATTCGAAGAGGCTTGTAAGAAATACAATTGTGACACCGTAGTCGTTGCTTGTGCAGGATGCGGAAAGACACTCCGAGAGGATCATCGACCCTTTATTGAGTCAGATCGTGGCGAACCACCATTGTACAAAGTCCACGACCTAGCAGAGTACATGATTCATGTGATTGGCAAGGAGAACCTCGTTCCACCAAAGGGTGAAATCAAATTGAAGGTCACCTATCACGAACCCTGCCACTTAGGCAGGGGTCAACATGTCTATGACGAGCCAATCGAGCTTCTCAAAATGATACCTGGTGTGGAATATATTGATGACCCCTACAAGAATCGTTGTTGCGGTGCAGGTGGTGGTGTCCGTGCAGGCCAACGTGAACTCTCTCAGAAAATTGCCCAGACAAAGAAGGAGTACATTATAGCGACTGGTGCTGACATGGTTACTACTGAATGTCCTTTCTGTACTATCCAGATTAATGACATGATGAAGGAAACTGATATGCAGGTTCGCTATATCCCAGATCTTCTTGCCGAATCTTATCGAAAAGGTGAAGAAAAGTAGTTCCCTAAACTACCATTCACTAAGGTGTTTACGGAGCATTCTATGAACCTGTAGAGCTACCAAGTCACTTGGAACGAGATGGAAGTCCGCAAGACTCCAAGCAGCATGGGTGAAGATTATCACGTGAGCTGCTCGAGGCTCACTTAGAAGAGCCGCCATAATATACTGACAGCATCGCACATGTTGCCACTCTGCAGCAAATTCAAGGAGCCTTTTCTCAAACTCGATAGATTTTTCATGAGTCATTGCTGCCCACATCTCAGCAAAGTCACCGGCTGTAACCCAATCTTGAATTGGCTTTGTATGAGGGAGCCTGTTCACTTCAGGTTGTTGACTCCAATCAGTCCCTACTTGTTCCTTCAAAACTCTCTCATAGACCAAGTCATCATCAGGAGCTATTGCCCCAACAATGTTTTGTTTCAACTTCGCGATAAGCCAACGAATCATCTCTTTTGTCACAAGCCCTCTCTGATTTGCAGCTGCAATCCTCTGCGCAAAGATGGCATTATGTCCAAGAATTCCATAATTCGCGAGAGCGTTCACGAAGATATTTCGGTACTCGACTAGACTGACAGGTTTGACTAGCTTTGATAGATTATCATCTTGAGAAAAGCCCTCAGGAGATTTCGATGGCACTTTTCTCACGAGGAGCTCCATAAGGTGCCACAGGGATGCAATCTGCGGCCTAGTATATTCAGCTCTGGGCAATTCTTCGATGAGAGAGTTGGGCATAATGAAGGCATGTCCTAGCCTGTCAGGTTCCTCTGCAGCAAGTGATGCGATGATACGTCTTAGTCTAATGGGTTCATCCTTAGACGCTAAAATGACCGATGCTTCCCAAGAACCAACTAAGCTCTTTTGCCGTATTGTACTCTCAAACTTCCGGATTGCGTTATCAGGAGAATCAATACTCCTCTCCACATTGTAGCTAGGACCTTTTTCTAGATTCCAGTGATCAATATCTGCTAAATGCAGTGCAAGTCGTTCAATCAAGAATTCCTGGACATCTGTCTTCTTCTCTTCTTCAAGCTTAACTCTGATCGACTTAGATGGAACATCAGGTACAAGTCCCGTGTGACTGCCAAAGTCTTCAATCATTTTATGTATCGAATTCACCACGATTGTTGAGTGTGGTGTATCATAGGTTCGTTCTTCATGCCACGCTGCTCCATGCATAAGCACAGCCCAAATCGCTAATGGACGCGTTGATGGAATCATCTTTCTGATGGCATTCACAGCTTCTCGGTTATCAGCCTTCAGACATGCCTGAAAGAAGTCCAATTGCAATCACCTAAATTCCATTATGAAATGATGAATGACTCCCTGCACATGCTACAAGTCACAGTTTCTCCCTTAACTGCAATTCGTTTCAAATCATTCTTGCAGTACGGACAAACTGCAATCGTCTTTGGGGGAGGTCCACTTCCAGTTCCAAGAATGAAGTCGCCTCGGTCATGGTCAATCCTCCCAGAAAGTTCTCGTCCATCTAGGAGGTCGCTCAGAATCTTGGTCACATTCATTATTGAAACGCCTGCTTCTTGTGCTATCTTCTCCAAGGCAAGTCTTCTCATACCTTCAACTGTTCTCTTCACGGCTGTAACGGGATCCACTGTAGCTCTCTTATCAGCAGGTGGTGGTTGCAGTTTGGCAGCCTGTATCTCTTTAGACTCAATCTTTTGAACTGGTGGCATGCTCTTTGCCAATCCCCCTGCTTGTTCCAATTGGAGCTTCAATTCTGCCATCTTTTGGCTGTACTCTTCCTCTGAAACGAGTCCGCGCATGTAGTCTAGATCGAGATCCTTTATCTGCGACTCAATCTTCGTAATCTCATCGTTAGAGAAGGCATTCAAGATTGTTATTCTCCATATTGTCTACTAACAAAATCCTGACATTTTTCAATATAAGCAGAATGCAGTCGAATATATCACGCCTTTCACATAGGATAGAGTAAAAAATAGTCTCTATTCTCCAAGCCTTTTTCCTTCTGGTAGCTCATCCAAAAGCAAACCATTATTCTCCGCTTTGGAGAGTGCCCTCTTTGCCTTGGCACCACCTATGTTCTCAAGAGCTCCAGCCACGGTCTGTCTCACAAAAACAGAATCGTCACCAAGTAACTCAACCAGTGCATCAATTGATTTCTTGTCCTTTCTTTCACCTAATTGAGCAGCTGCGTGTATCCTGACCATGTACCGTGGGTCTTCAAGTGCAACTATTAGGACTCGTGTTGCGTCCGGATGTTTTAATCTACCCAACCGCTCAACAGCTCCCAAACAGACTTGTTCATCATCACTATGTATCTCAGTTTCTAGTTCACCAAGCATTTCTCTCTCTTTTTCCATAGAGCTTTTTACTACTGATTTTTTCTTACTAGGCTTTTTAGGTGCTGATTTCTTTTCACCCTCCTTCTTACCAGATGTTTTCTTCTCCTTTGTCGTCTTTCTTTCAGTAGCCTTTGTTTTAGGTTTAGAGGACTTCTTTATCGCAGATTTAGTTGGAGTCTTCTTACTGACTTTAGATTCCTTTTCAGACGCAACTGTCTTCTTTGATGTTTTAGATCTCTTGGACAAGGCGACCTCCTCTCCCATCTTAACAGGACGTTTTTTCCTTGAGCGTTGAATCATATAAAGGGTCTGACCTTTGACTATATCGGAAGTGCCTTAACAGGACTTCCAACATGCTGGTCTTGGTGTCACTAATTGCACGAGTTTTCCGCAGCATGCTCTATCGTCGATACTGCACTTGAAGCAGCAATTAGCAACAGCGCATCAAGAGTATCTGTTGTCAATGTAGAAGTTGGAGAATTCACCTTTCTTATCCCTGAACAACTAGTATTTAATTTTGAAATTGCCAGCCGAAATTCGATTTTAGAAGGTGCAGAGTTGCGTATCAAGAAAGTCTCAGGTCGACTACTCTGTGATGACTGTGGATTTGAGGGTGAGCCAAATCTAGACCCAGATATTCCCAATCAAATAGTTGCATTTGCACCCATGAAGTGTGGAAAATGTGGAAGTAGTTCCACAAAAATCACCAGCGGAAGGGACTTTGTGATAACGAGTATTGAAGCCGAAGTTGCAGAATCCATTTCTTAGATTAACACAGCGTTCAGAATGCCTTCTTGACCTGGTCTGCTTGTCACCCTCGCACGACCTTTTGAAGTCTTGATGATGGTGCCACGTGTAATGACTTTTCTTCGCTGATAGTCCATGTTAGCTGGATTTTTCTCAACATCCTGCAGCTCGGCACGGAACGTCACATTTTTTGATGGGTCTGTGACATTAACTTGGCTGAGACGAAGTGCTGGTGTCTTCTTCACTTTACGTCTACTATCAATTGAGGTGCGTTTTGCTTCGCCCATTAAGGTTTCAGTTGGTGTTCTACCCATCTCGTGCTTTCTCTTACTTCTGAACCTCTTTAATCGAGCACCAGTGGAAGTACGTGTTGATCTTCTATGCCAGACACCCATATCTGACCACCTCTTGGTTAGGTCATTCAGCCTCTTTGTAGATTCGTTTTAAATGTTGCTTAGTGTCCAATTTCTTCCCATGTCCGGAGCGACCTCTTCAAATACTTTTACGGTCTGCTTCTAAATACTGCATAGTCGGAGGATGGTTAATGACAAAGATTGAAACCGCACATGGAGCTGGTGGCAAATTGATGCAGCGTCTTCTAGAGGAAGTAATAATCCCCTCTTTCGGACGAAGGAGAATGGGCGATATTGGACTTGATGAGATGGACGATGGTGCTACGCTTCAAGTTGCTGGCGTCAATCTAATTGTGTGCACTGATGCCCATACAATACACCCAATTGTGTTTCCTGGCGGTGATTTGGGAATCCTGACAGCCTGCGGTACCATCAATGACTTAGCTGTCATGGGAGCTAGACCTGTTGCAATGACAAATACTGTAATTGTAGAGGAAGGAGTTGAGATTGCCTTGCTTCAAACTATGCTACGCTCTCTGAATAGCATCATCGAACCTCTTGATATAGCAATGATAGCTGGTGATACCAAAGTGATGCCTCAAGGCACTCTCGACGGAATTGTGATGTCAACAACTGGGATTGGAGTTCCCTACTTGGAGCAACCAATCTCAGACAGCGGTGCCAAGCCCGGTGATGATATAATCATCTCAGGACCGGTGGGTGATCACGGAACATCATTACTCGCACATCGAGAAGGACTGAAGTTTGACACCGATTTAGTCAGTGATGTCGCCCCTCTTTGGGAACCTATTCGTGCGTGTCTTGATGCAGGTGGTGTGCACGCCATGAAGGACCCAACTCGGGGTGGTACAGCTGTCGCTATGAATGAAATTGCAACCAAATCCAAAGTTGAGTTCGAGCTCCAAGAAGATAAGATTCCAGTCCGCCCAGCAGTTCAATCTTTATGCAATGTACTTGGGCTTGATCCACTCCACATGAGCTGTGAAGGCACCGTAGTGATGAGTGTCGATTCCAACCATACTGGTGACATTCTCGATGCTCTTGCAAAATATAAGACTACACGCGATGCTCGAGTAGTTGGAAAAGTCCTTGATGGGAAAGCTAGAGTTGTCATGAAGACAACAATCGGGGGTCGCAAAATAATCCAAGTGCCTTATGGTGAGCCTATACCTCGCGTATGCTAGAACTTTTTCCTAGGTACTCGGTTCCTATATACGCGTCAATTCTAAAGACTCTTCCATTTCCCCTTGATCATCAAGTATCTTCTTCATCTTGAACTTGAGCTGTGCCTTGAGTTTGACTCTGTCGCTATCGAGTCCGAAATAGTCTGCAAAAAGTTGAGTCGTTGTTAGCAACTTAGAGCGCCCCTCGGGTATTGCCTCTACGAACTTTTTGTCAACTAAATCTTTGATATGGTCGTAGGAATGAGTGCCTCGTAATGCAACAAGCTCTGACTGAAGAATGGGCTGTTTGAGAGCAATGAAGACTAATGTCTGAAGAGTAGCAAATGACAAGAGCCCTCCTGGTATTAGTTTACCAACCCGTGGAGTGAGCTCTGGTTTTAATTGCATCACATAGCGGTCCTTTGGTAGAGCAACCACTTCCAAGGCGCCCTCTCTCTTGCTATACTCGAAGCTAAGATTATCAAGCGCCTTTTGGGTTGTCGAATGAGACTTTCCAATCATATCTGCTAATTCTTCTAGAGTCAGAGCTCTACCTGAAACATAGAGTGCAGCTTCTAGCGTAATCATGTCATCATCCATGGATAACACCCTAGGTCTTGATTTCTGGCTGAATATCTTCCTCGTGTGATTTGTCCTTTTCAGTTACTTTGGGCGGCTTCTGAAGTTTTACCCAGATTACACTCTCTTCATCCATCCAGATGTCAATGTATGCTCGTGCATAAAGGAACAGGAGTGAAAAGAAGACTCTCACTATCTCTTGTCTGGTGTTATTCAAAAGCACATCAGTAAACTTTGATACTTCACCAACTCCCATTATCCGACAGAGGTCCTCATAGACTTCAGCTATTGTTTCCTCGACATTAGCTTGGTCTTTACTCATTTCAAATGTCAGTGGGTCTGCTTTTGAGCTGTATCTCCTCTTGGCTAGCGTAGAACGTTCCCTGACACCTTTGCTGAGAACCTGATCCATTGCAACAAGTAGCTCCTCAAGTGTCACACGTCGATTTGTTAATCTGAATGGGGGACGGATGAGAGGAATGACAAGTTCCTCTTCTTCTTCCTCGTCATCAGGTGGCAGAAAACCAAGTTCTACAAGCTCTCTTGTCTTTCTCATGAATATTACAGATGCTGAGTATAATGCATTCCCAGAGATCCGAAAGTCGATGTCACCCAGTCGTTTCATCTCATCCAAAAAACCAACAACAAGTTTGCCAACATCAACATTCCATGGCTCTACTTTATCTAACTGGAGTACATCTGTGAGAAGAATGTAGGGTGGTGTTGCCCAGAAGGGAGAATCATCGTCCATCATGTGGATGCTGCAACCTCCTCTAAATCAACAGACACAATCCTAGAGATTCCATCTTGGTTTGATACTCCAACCAACAAATCAGCTTTTCGCACCGTTGTGTCCCTTAATGATACCACGACAAACTGTGAATTCTTTGACATCTCTGAGATGAGAAGTGCTACATTATGAGCATTAACATTGTCAAGTGCAGCATCTATCTCATCAAATATGTAGAAGCTCGCAGGACTATACATCTGAATCGCAAAAATGAGTGCTAGTCCTGTAAGAGTCTTCTCACCACCACTCATGGCATCAAGTGTGACTAGTTCTTTCCCTCGGGGTTTTGATCTGACTGTAATCCCTCCCATTAATGGGTGTTCAGGATTTTCAAGCATGAGGTTTGCCTCACCATCCGGAGAAAGTTGTCCAAACACTTTAGAGAAATTATCTGCAATCTCATTGTAAACTGTGAGGAACTTTTGTGTTTTCTCAGCCTCAAGCTCTTCCATGAAAGTGAGAATTTCTCTTCGTTCATCTTCTAACCTATTCTTTTTGTCAACAATCTCTTCGTATCGTTCTTTCTCAGAATCATAATCTGTTAGTGACTTCAGGTTAACAGGTCCCATTGCTTCAAGTTCTCTTTCAATCTCTTTGATTTTTTCTTCGAGCTCTTCGAGTTCCTTGTAAGTGAGTTCACGATCATCTGTTCTCTTTTCTATTGCTTCTTGAGAATCTGCTATCTGATTCAGCTCTGCTACATACCCCACAACATCCGTTTCCAACCGGCTTTGTTCAGTCTGGAGTCTGTATACTGCTTTCTCATTTGATGTCTGGGCCTCACGTATCTCTTCATGTCTTAGTCTGAGGTTACGTAGGTCCTCCTTTAATTCAAGCTGGCGCACCCGTTTGTCCTTGACAGCATCATCAATTCGCTCTCTTTCTTCCTTGAGTTTCTCAAACTCACTCTCTCTCTCTGCAAGTCCCATCCGTAATCGCATTACCTGTTCTTCAAGTCCTGGGATGATTGCATCTTGGGATTGAATTTTTGACTCAATCTCAATAGCCTTGGGTCCAAGTCTTTCATCAAGTGCGACTCTTACCGAAGTTATTTCACTCTGTAGTTTCTCTCTCTGTTTCTGATACTGTTCCTGTACTTCTTTCAAATCCTTGATCTCTTGGTTAATCTTGTTTGCGTCCGAGGTCACTAATGTTTCATTAGCATCATCACGCTGAGCCCTTACTCTCTCACGTTGTACAGTTAGTTCATCATCCCGCTCTTGCAAATCTTTGATTTGGGCTTCAAGTTCACTTATTGTTAGGCTGGCTTTGTCTATCCGTTCGTGTAGTATTATAGACCTGGATTTTTGTTCCTCGAATCTCTCTTCCAATCTCTCTTGCTCTATCCGGAGCTTGTAATTGACCTTTGAAAGACTTTGAACCTCCTTTTCAAGACCGATTTGCTCTTTTCGGAGAGAATCTTGCTTTGTACGAAGTTCCGTCAGTATCTCCTCCAAGCCCTGAAGTCGATTTTCAATCTCAGGACTTGTGTCTTCTACTTGTAGTGAGAGACCAACAGCTGCTTGTTGGAAATACCCACCAGTAATTAATCCAGAACGTTCAACCAAGTCGCCCTCAAGTGAAACTGCTCTCTGCCCTCGAAATCCTTGTCGCTTTGCAGTGTCGAAGTCCTCAGTTACTATTGTATCAGAAAATACGAACTCAAAAGCTGGACGCATCTTTGGGTCAAACTTAACAAGATTCAACGCAAAATCGATGACGCCCTCGTCCTTTGGGAGTTTTCCTGGAGGATTACTCTTGATTTTCTCAAGTGGAATAAACGATGCTCTGCCAGCTTTTTCACTTTTCAAAACATTGACACATTCTGTTGCGACTTGCTCGTTGTCAACAACAATGTATGACAACCTATTACCACCAGCCACCTCTAATGCTACAGCGTAGTCTGGATCAATTGTTCCTAGTTCTGCTACGGTACCATAAATCCCGCTTATAGCACCAGCATCTCTGAGTTCAAGAATTGCAGCAATTGCCCTGCGTCTCTTTAGGAAGGCATCTTCAGCCTCCTTCAAAGCATCTTGGCGAGCTTTTACTTTGATGAGTTCTTCTCTTGTCTGAGAAACGATTTTTGTGCTCTCTGCGACTTCAGCATCCACCGTTGAAAGTCGCGCAGACAAGTTATCAATCTCGGTTTGCTTAGTCCTTTCAAGTTCTTCGGACTTGTTCAGTTCAGCTTTCTTCTCAGGAATTGTTTCCTTTAGTTGTGCAATTTCTGCCTCGGTCTTTTCCAAACTTTCAGTTGCATCTCTAAGTTCCTCATATGCAAGCCCAAGTTCTCTATTATCAGACTTAATTGTTGACCGAACTTCAGATACACCTTCATCTAGATGTCTCATTTGATTGTTTAAATCTTGAAGACGTAGAGTAGTTTCATAATATTCTGTTTGTGCTTTCTCGGACATCTCTTCTAATCTGATGATTTCTGCTGCTGTACTAGCTATCTCTTTTTCAAGAACGGTGAGTTCATTGTTCCTATCAGTCAAAACTTGTTCATTGTGACTGATTTCATCTTGTACTGTTTCAAGTTCCTCACTGAGAGCTATCTTTTCACCAGACACTTTGTCAAACTCTGCTTGAGCTCGTTCTAAATCCCCTTTCACATGAGAAACTGCTGCAGATACTATGCCATACTGCTCTGATATTCTTGTAGAGTCGCCGCCAGTGATTTGATCGATGTCATAGTCTATCTTCTCAATCTCTGTCTCTGTGCTTTTAATTCCGGTTTCAACTTCTACAAATTCCTTGACAAGACTTTCTGCCTCTTCAGCACGTTGCGCTAATGTTTCATTAATAGTGTTTATTCTTACTCTGCCCTTTATGATACTCCATGCAAGAATGTCAACTCTATGCGCTCGTATCTGCTTGTGGAGATTCTGGTACCTACGAGCATCAGTCATATCCTCCTCTAGTTTCTCTAGATGTCGACGCCGTTCTTGCAGTTGCATGTCAACTTTACCCAAGTTGCTCTCGCTTTCAGCCAACTTCTTCAGAGCACGGTCTTTCTGCTCATCATATGCTGAAATCCCTGCGATGTCTTCTATCAATTTCCGTCGCTCAGTGGGGCTCACCTTAACCATCTGAGCAATCTCACCTTGGAGGACAAGGTTGTAGCCATTAGGGTCTACCCCGATGGCGCCTAACACGTCTAATACTGCTGTACGAGTAACTACCTTTCCATTGATGCGACATACCGATTTTCCTGAATCATCCAACTCTCTCTCTATTACCACGCGATCTGCATCAATCTGTAGCTTCCTATCCTTGTTATCAAAGTGAAGTTCCACCACTGCAGATTTGGCTTTTGGAGGCATGTTTGGCTTTGGTGGAGAATAGAGGAGGTCTGAGAAGACATTAGCTCTGAGCGTCTTTGCACTTAGCTGTCCTAAAACGAAGAGGATAGCATCAATTACGTTAGACTTGCCAGATCCATTTGGTCCAACTATACAGGTGAATCCAGGGTTGAGCTTAATGGTGACTGTCTCTCGTCCGAATGATTTGAAGCCCTTGCATACAAGCTTCTCAATGTGAACCAAGTCCCGTTCCCTTCTGGCAAGTTACAGTCAGAATAACCCTGGCGTGACCAAGTGTGTTATTCCGATGTTACAGAGTCCTAAATACCGTTGGTATGACCTTAGTAATACTCCAGCTACATCTGGATTATGTATTCAGGCTTAGAGGTCATCCTCTAAAGTGTAGAAAAGTCTAACTCTACTGACTTTTTTGGTCCCGCATTAGGCAACAATTTGTAGAAGGGATCTTCTCAAAGCCATTCTTAGGAGGCCCAGCGATTCTCTTGCGCCTTCTCCTGCCACTCCCGTCAGTACCAGCTTCACGTCGCCAAGTATGATAATGAAACCATTATCTGATGCAATACTTACTTCCTTCAGACCTCCCTTGTCTAGACCAGCTGAAAGCTGAGAAGAGTTAGATGCAATCTTTACAGCGAGGTTGGCGATCTCAGAATGCTTAGTTCCTCCGCTGATGGTATGTCCGAATAACACCTGTCCCTTGGCATCACATATTACAATGCCTTCCAAATCCGCATTCGCAGCCATCGTTTCTGACACGACTTTTTCAATCTTAGCTTTGTCTACCATAAAATTCCTCCCATGAGGCCTGAATTATCACCTGCAGTCTTGTTACTAGGCCTGTAAATATCTTGCGTGTTCGTCTGTGATTCTCCATTTTACATACTTATTTCCATTTGTAAGTGGCATACTTCGTCGAATCACTTAAAACCCTTCATGCAAAGGTCAGTCGAATTATTTTGGAGGCAAATATCGATGCCTATGTTGAGAACCAGCTCAGAGGCTTTTCCGGCTTCGAAAAAGGTACTGAGCGACATTCCATATGTCTTGCGTGTAGAATTTGGTCATCTAGCGCATGAAACGACAAAGATTGTAGGAAAGCCAATAGCATGCCACAAGTGTAATGGCTTTCTCCTTAGTGTGGACCAAATCCAAGAGGACCCAAAGGTAGGAAGACACTTTGTCTGTTCTTTCTGTGGAACTCTAAATGTGATAACGGGTGAGGTGTTTGTGGCAGGGGATGACACTGATTTTGTAGTAACCCCTCCGCCAGATACAAGCACCGATACCGAAACAATATCAATAGGTGGTCGTTCATTTCTTGGTCTTATTGATGTCTCAGGATCAATGGCCGGAGCGAACCTAGCCGCTGTCAAACGTAGCCTTAACACTTCGATTGACAGTCTTTCTGCAAATGCACCTGACACCATGTTTGGCCTTATCGAGTTTGAGAGCTCTGTGATTGCTCGAAATCTAGAGAATGGAAATCCCGTCGAACTTCCAAGAGACTCTTTTGCAAGTCTCAAAGACATCATGGACTCCACAAAGAAACTGCTTGATCAGGTGAAATTGGTGGGCGTTGGAAAGAACAAAGACAAGCTCAAGAAGCATGTTCAAGCGCTCCGTGATCAAGGAGGTACTGCCCTAGGTCCTGCAGTCGGAATGGCATATGTCATCGCCAAACACCGAAATGTCGGCCGAGTCGTACTTCTTACTGATGGACTAGCGAACGAAGGGATTGGCGCACTTGAAGGCTACCAAGTGACACCTGCAGGCAAGTATTACGAGGACCTGGGAAAGATGTTCATGGAACTAGGTACAGCTGTAGATGTAGTTGGAATTGCGTCGGGAGCTGGTATGGAGCTTCAGACATTAGGTCTCCTGCCAGAAGCCACTGGTGGTCAGATGTATTATGTCACACCAAACGAGCTTGACCGAAGTCTCTCTGAATTGGCTGGCGCATCTCTACTTGGGCGAGATGTAGAGGTTCGTCTTATCACCCCTCCAGGTGTGAAGGTGAAAGACGCTTCTGGAGTATCTCGCGCCGTTGTCGACCAGCTGAAGAAGAAGGGCGAGAGCAAGATTGGAGTCGTCGGCAAAGATCATGAACTCTATTTTGAGGTGGCGCCTGAGAAAGAAATCAAGGCGCCTGAAGTACCCATACAAGTCCAAGTGTCCTATACTGATGAAGAGGGTGCAAGAAGGGTTCGTGCTGTAACAACCAAGCTTCGTGTAGCCAAGAACGAGGAAGAACTCATGAAAACACTTGACCCTACAGTTGGTGCAACATTTGTGACACAGAAAGCTGGGGAAGAGTCTTTCCGCGGTGACAGAGAGAAGGGTCGTGAACGAATAGCATCTTTCAGAAAAGCTCTGAAATCAAAGGCAAAAGCTGCCCCCGCCAGTGTTCAGGCGATACTCGATAAGACTGATAATGTCCTGAACAACGAAGAGGCCGAGATTGTTCGTCAGGAAGAGATGCTTGCTGAAGCTCCTGAAGCAGCACCATCAGGAGCTGCAGATGAGGCTTTCACTGGCAGTCTTGCCCAGATGAAACGAAGTTCAAAGAAACTATTTGACGATGAGAAAGACGCATAGCTCCAGACATCACATTCAATGGTCGTGCATATTTCTTGCACGACCAACCATCTTTTTTTATGTAACACAACCCCAAATATTCACCAAATGCGCAAATGAAGTCTGAGGAGTTGTAACATATCTCCACAAGTCTAAAATAGTCAACTGCGGCGTAGATGTTAAGGCACAGTTGAATCAGCGAGGCCTCTGCATGGTGATTAGTCAAGAAAAACTCCAAGGGATTCTTTCTAAACTAAAGTCACAAGAAGGAGTCCGAGGCGTTGTCGTGACCACCTTAGAAGGTCTACCACTCAGTAGTGATTTAGACCCTGATACAACAGAGAACGTCGCTGCAATAATTACCTCCCTCGTTGGAAAAGCGCTGGATGCTGTGCGTGAACTTCGAGAGGGGTCGCTGTCATTTCTGACCTTGGACACAACCAAGGGTCAGATAAACATCGCACCGGAAGTGAATGAAGGACTCATCCTAGTAGTCCTTAAGAACACTGAGTAAGAAAATAAGATAGAGGTGTACTATTAATGAGTGATCCAAAAGCCTTCGATAAGATCCTCACCGAAATCATTAGGCAGGATAAGGGC
>JAEORI010000078.1 GCA_016840965.1 Candidatus Thorarchaeota archaeon
AGAGGATGTCCTACTACTGGATGATGATGGGCATGAATTTGGAGTCACTCTTGAAAAGAACCAGCTTGTCCTGAAGCTTGATGTATAATCCGAGTATCTATGAAACTCATCTAGGTTTCGGCCTAATTCCGATGACTTATTCTGACCAAAAGGTAATGTGGCAAATCTCAGCTTGCTCTTGGCTCGTCATCGCTTTAGCTCAGCCAGGGGTAACGGCTTCACAGATATGCCACGTATGAATTGATTATCATTTTGCTATATAGTTGTCCATTCGAAGATTCCAAGGCTATTGTCGTAAGCTTCATAGCATTGATTTAAGGTGGATTCATTGGCGTTACGACTCATGGAAAAATCCCGTCTACTATCACTGCTGAAAGAGCTCGTAGCCACGAACTCTGAAAACCCGCCTGGACACGAAGTTGAAGTTGCCAAAGTCCTACGTAATCACCTTGAAGCACATGGTATTATGTGCACATCCGTTGGTCCTGCAACACGACCGAACTTAATTTTTTCAAGCCATGATGGACAGATAGGTGATATTGTCATGCATGGACACATGGACACCGTACCAAGTGGTCCCATAGAAAATTGGTCCTATGATCCATTCTCACCTGAAATAACAAATGGCCGACTATACGGACGCGGTGCCTGTGATATGAAAGGTGCACTAGCAGCTCTTGCAGAAACTCTTATTCTCTATACTGAGGAAAGACACAAAAAACCTCTCATTGTTCTCGCAACTTCGGATGAGGAGAGTGGGTGTTCAGGTGCTGAAGAGGTAGCAAAGAGTGGACTTCTTAATGGAATTGCATTTGGTGTCTGTGCAGAACCACCTAGCCTGCAGGTGTTAGTTGGCGAGAAAGGGATGTTTTGGTCAAAGGTTATTGCTACAGGAAAATCCGCACATGGGTCTCGACCAGAGGAAGGTGTCAATGCTATCCAAGCATGTATAGAAGCAATCCGTCACCTTACAGAAGCGCCTTTCTCATATGAACCTGATGATCTCCTAGGTACTCCAACAATGAACATTGGAGTTATCGAAGGTGGTATCAAGATCAATGTTGTACCTGATAAGTGTGAGGCTCAACTTGACATGCGGACTGTCAAAGGGCAAGACCCTGACACTCTTCTCAAAGTAATGAACTCTAGGCTTGATGCAGCTGGACTATCTGACAGGGTCCGGGTGGATTATATCCATGGGAAACCAGCTATATTCACACCAACCAATTCCAAAATCGTTGTGTTAACAAAAACTATTGTGGAGCACATTACAGGTAAAAGACCTCTACTTGGAACCGCTACCTATGGAACCGATTGCTCTGTGTTACAACCAAAGATTGGTATTCAAAATGTCATCTGTGGACCTGGTTCCATTGAACAAGCGCATCAGCCAGATGAGTACATCTCCCTCGAAGAACTGTATCAATCAGTTAATGTTTATCTGGACATTGCTCGCCATTTTAGCGATTGAGAACTTTGAAGCCCCATCAGGAATAACCTTAAAGTTCACATTGTATGAGGAACAACATACTGATGTCATTAAGAAAAATCAAAGAGGCGATCATGAATGCAAATGCCAGAGATTTTCACTACAATCCTTGAGTTCATATTAAGCCCAATCTTTCTATTCGCTGTTGTCATGATTATTGTTCTGGTCGCTGTTCGTTATGGGACGAAATCGAAATCATCATCTGGTGTTCCAGTGGTAAAACAGATGCATCGAATGGTCACTCAAATCGACAAGGGCAAAGATATCTCTGAACCTGCTGTAAGATCCCGTCAAGAAATAATTACGCGGAAATTCAATTCTCAAATGAAGGCAATCGGTCTAGAGCCAGCAACTGAAAGTGGGTATATTCCAGTTTCATATACACCTCTTGCTAGATTCCTCAAAGAACGAGGTGTGCAAGATGATACTGTTAGTGCTATCCTTGCTGGTCTAATGGAGGAAGAAAATGAAACAGACGTCAGAGCTATAATTACTGCAGCCTCTGAAACGCCTGGTGTGGATCTTACCGGTGCTGAACTTGCGAAGGCACAGGATCTGGCAGTTTCTGAGTGGTCTAACGTTAGACGGTCTAGAAGCGTATAGGGGTCTTCAATGGTGACTGAGCTTCTTCATATGGGTGATAACTACCTTAGAGAGTTTGATGCAGTTGTTGAATCAACAGGCGAGGATTATGTAGTTTTGAATAGGACTGCTTTTTATCCTGAGGGTGGAGGACAATCTTCAGATTATGGGACTTTGACTAACGGGTCAAGAACTGTCAGAGTAACAGATGTTCAGAAAGAAGAGGGCGAGATAAGACACAAGATTGATGGTCAACCTTTCAATATGGGCGACAAAATCCACGGCGAAATTGACTGGGCTCGTCGATATGAATGCATGCGTTTTCATACATGTCAACATATACTCTCTCGATATCTCCAGTTAAATTATGACGTGGAAACAGTAGGGAACATGATAAAACCTGGAGAGAGTAGAGCTGACTACTCACCACTAGAGGCTTTTGATGATGAGATGAAGCGTAAAGTCGAAGCAGGAGTTAATGAAATACTAAGTCAGAATATTGATGTTGAAATTCAGTTTATGCCGCGATCCAAAGCAATTGCTTTTCTTCAAGAACGTGGTTATCAAACAAGATACCTTGAGATGGTGCCAAAGTCGGTACAAGAGTTCAGAGTTTTAATAATTGGTGATTTTGATGTTGCATCATGTGCTGGTACTCATGTCAGGAATACGCGTGAAATAGGCCTCATACAGATTGGTAAGTCAAAGAATGTAGGTGCAGGTAAGAGACGAATCTATTTCAAATTAATAGAATAGTACTATTCTGCATCACAGCCAACAGTTTTATGCCTCGTGTGTTGAGTAGAGATAGTGTGATGCACAATGAAAGCGCTCGTGCTAACTGCTGGTGAAGGCCAACGACTTCGGCCTATTACCACAAATCGCTCTAAATCAATGCTGATGATTGCTGGCCGTCCAGTTCTGCAATACATAATCGACAGTCTTGTTGAAAACGACATTTACGATATCGTGATTGTTGTTGGTCACGGTCGTGAAGAATTGATTGATCATTTTCAAATGGGCGGAGACCAAGGCGTGAGAATTCGTTATATGATCCAGCACAAACAAGAAGGTGCTGAACACGCAATTTTGACTGCGAAAGAAGAGCTAAATGGAGAGGAAGAATTTCTACTTGTCAACGGTGATGTCCTTGTAGAGCCTGAGATGGTCACTCGAACACTTGTTAATCACCAGACTTTGGGTAGCGATGTTACTATGCTCGTCACACTCGTTTCTAACCCTGAACAGTTTGGTACTGTGAAAATTGGTCCTAATGGTGTTGTTGAAAAATTAGTAGAGAAAGGTGGACCTGAGCGATATGTCAGTAATTATGCAGTCGCAGGAGTTTCTGTCTTCAGTACGGATGTTCTTCCACTACTTGAAAAACACCACGCAATGGAACTTGCCTTTGAGGAATACATCAAAGGTGGCAATCAGGTATCCGCCACTGTTTGGGAGAAAGAATGGGCTGAGTTCACATGGCCTTGGGATATGCTTAACGCAAATCGAATTGTCATGGATCGGCTTCTAAAGGGAAAAGGCAGTTTCATAGCTGAATCAGCTGATGTTCATTCAAGTGTGGTAATAGAAGGGTCAGTCTATATTGACAAGGGTAGCATCATCCGTCCAAACACGACTTTACGTGGTCCAATATACATTGGAAAGAATGTCTATGTGGGAAACAACTCTCTTGTTCGAGATTATAGCAGTCTTTGTGATGGGGTCAGTATTGGTTATGCGGTTGAGATTCGTGATAGTATGATTTTCGATAGGGTCAATGTTGGTAGAATGACATATCTTGCTGATTCCATCATTGGAGCTGACACATGCATTGAGGCTGGTGCTCAGCTCTGGAATTGGAGACCTGGTGGCGAACCATTATATCTCAAACAAAAAGGTGAGGTGGTAAAGGTACCAATGAATAAATTTGGAGTTATTGTGGGTGATAATGTTGTCATTGGTGTAAATGCATCAATATATCCCGCCACTAGGATTGGAGAAGATAGCGTGATTTCAGCTGGATGCGTGGTTCAAGAAGATGTTCCTCCTCGGAGTATTGTAACACTCCAACAAAAACTGAAGATTTCAGAACGTAAAGACCTGGAAGGCTGCGATTAGAACTGTCATTTTTCATTGATAGGCAAACTCGCTACCAAGATTTCATTTGCATATACATACATGGTGCCATCTCGTTCAACGAGTTTGATATCTGCATCGCTCATATCTTGTGGTATGATTATTTGATGCCCCTCAACAATAATACTCGTTCTGTACTCATTATCTAGAATCATTATATCATGATTAATCTTTATTGGATCTGTTGGTCTTGTTGGAATAATTCCAATTTTGCAGAGAACTGTATCGAGTTGTTGAGTTTCAATTTTTGTTAGGTTTAATCTAATTGATTCATAGCCTAGATATCTATCTCTTCCTGAACATATGATATGGTCATCATATTTCCCAGCAAACAACCGTTCCACTGCCAAGTAAAGCCCTAAACCTCTGGAGAGCACATCTTTATCAGTTTGGAGTTCACTCATTCCTCTTTCTTTTAATGCTGGGTGACTCAATTCATGTGAAATTAACCCGGTCACTGCTGCATCATGCCACTCTTGCACATCACTATTGACTCTTATTGAGATTTTATCAGTAGATTTATCCCACCAAATCTGTGCGAAACTTGTTGTTCTTCCCCACTTAGCAGTTATTGTAGATTCTTGAAGTTCAGGATATGCCAATCTAACAAGTTTCTCAGATAATATATTGATATCCGGAATCTTCGTCAATCCATCTAGAGCTCCTTCCTTATTCCTAAAAAAGCGAGCAATGAGCATCTTTAAAAGTCAATCCCAGATTTTCCGCTGTGAACCTAGCAACAGGTATCTAGGAGAGTAATTACTATCAGCCGTAAAAAGTGGGGCAAAACAGCCACAAAGACCGAGAGAGTAATCCGAGATGCAATACCAAGACCTGAAACCCAATCAGGGATAGAAGATTATCTCAAAAAGGCGAAATCAGTTACATGCTACGATTTAGCCAATCGGTTTAATATTCGAATGAGTGTTGCCCGTAGAATTCTAAAACAGAAAGAGGCTGAGGGATCGGTAGTACCGTATATCCGCGAAGGTGGATTTGTGGTATATACTACGCCAGCTGAATTAGAGAAGCGAGAGGGTGGCTCTCCGATAATGGTAGCAGACGCTCTTGAAGAAATCGCATCAAGTGTTCCTAAGGAACCCCTCATTACCGAAGAAATGGACCTTGCTTTAGCTGCCGCATCAAGTCCAGATTTAGTAAAGCCAAGTAAACTTGCTAGACAACGAAGAGAGGCTGGTGAAAAGAAATAGCGTAAGGACACTCGTCCAGAGGTCATCGTTGAGCCTTTGGAAACTCCAATCCAGAGAGTTGAACCGCGAGTAGAGAGAGATGAAGAGGCGGAGATTCCTAAGAAGAAACAAGCTCCCAAGAAGGCTCCACAGAAGAAAGGTGAGGATAAAACAACAGCTAAAAAGGCTGCTCCTAAGAAGAAATCTGAAGAAAAGAAAGCTCCAGAAAAAGCTGAAAAGAAAGAAGCTCCAAAGAAGACTGCCAAGAAGAAAGCAGATGAGAAAACAACTTCTAAGAAAACCACCACAAAAAAGGCTGAGAAAAAGGAAACTCCAAAAACGGTTGAAAAGAAATCTGCTGCCAAGAAGACCCCAAAGAAGAAAGCTGATGAAAAAGCGGCTTCAAAAGAAACCACTAAGAAGAAAGCTGATGAGAAAGAAGCTTCAAAAAAAGCCACTAAGAAATAGTGCAAATAATGTGATTTCACATTATGTCTTGTTTGAAAATGAAATCATGTAATTTGCATTTGCTTTTGTTAATTGAAATTGCAAAAGAAGAGATCTTGGTCTCGCACCCTTCTATCAAAGACTGAAAGAATCCCGAGTGCGAGCCAATATTATTATCCTATATTTGTTGATTCTACTTCAATGCAGCAATCTGTTTGTCCACGTCTTCGAGCTGATTGTCTAATTCTGCCTCTTTCTCCTTATATTCTGATTCTGGAATATATCCCCTCATATAGTCAAAACGCAAATCAGTCAGTTGAGCTTTCAGTCTATCTTTTTGCTGAAGCAAGAAGTCCAACTGGTCGCTACCTTCTGCAGGTGCAGTTTCAGTTACTGCAACTGGTTCGGGTTCTGGCTCTGGTTCAGGAGTCACCTCAGCTACCGGCTGTGGTTTAGGTTTAGGAGCTGGTGTCGTAATCTCCGGCGCCGGTGCAGGCTTAGCTGTGGGCTTTGGTGCAGGGGCCGGAGTCTCAACTTTTGGGGCATCTGTTTTGACGCTTTCCATTTTCTCCATGTTCTGCCTCAGAGCTTCAATCTGATTGGCAATTTCTGCGAAGCTATCATTAATCGTCTGATTGATAGACATCTTCATCTTCGTGAAGTTCTCAGCCAATTGATCCGCAAGCTTCTTTGTTTCAGCTACGTTCTCGGCGAAGTCTTCGATTTCCTTTAGTTTCTCCATAATAGCGTGAATATCAAAGGACATGTATAGTCACCCAAGTGCGCTAGTTACGTGGTTTATCTCCTTATTTAGTTCTTAACCTTTGCCTTGACGAATAAATGATGTACTTATTCTTTTAAGCAGCTTTTGCCTCAGCTTTCCCTTCTAGTATAGCTCTTCTGATTAGCTGAATTAGCCTGTCACGGTACGATATATCAATAGCGACGAGCTCGTAAGTTGGAATTCCTAGAATTTGACCAACTCTCTCTGGGGTCAATGCAGTGGGCAAGTCTTGTTTGTTTGCAATGCCAAGTACTTTTGCATCAGGAACTTCATCTTTCACAAGAGTTACTAGCTTCTTGCTTCTCAAAACATTCTCTAACGTGCTGTCTGTGACAATTATCACTACTTGTGCGTTGGCAATCATTTTAGCCCAAAGAATACTGAATCGCGATTGGCCTGCCAAATCCCAAAGGACTATGTTTGCATTCTCAACCTCTTCGGGTAGTTTCTTTATAGAAACACCTATTGTAGGATCGTGAACTAGTGGTAGTGTTTCACCTC
This sequence comes from Candidatus Thorarchaeota archaeon, assembly GCA_016840965.1. Next base: position 7,130 of record JAEORI010000078.1, read on the forward strand.
GAAGAAGATGAAGCGTAGTGGTTTTTCCAACCCCAGCAAAACCAAGAATAGCAACTTTCACCATTGTGACTGCAATCTCATCAACTTTTTCATCGAATCCATCCAAGGGTTGATTCGCTGCAGCAAGGTTTGCATAATCGCGCATAAAAGATTCAACTAACTGCCCCATCTTCTCTTCAATTTGAGTGGCATCATCTGCTTTGTCTGCCACAAACATGAACGTGAAAGAATCTCTCTTTGCGTAGAAAATCCGCGAAATTGAGGCATTCATGAATTCTGTCTTGTTTTCGAGATCCATAGTATTCAAGAAGTGTGTTAGATTGACTAGAAACTCAACTAGTTCTGCTTTAGATTCACTCTTGGCATAATCTTTGGAATAGAGCATATTTCCCTGCTCACCGAGGACATAAACACTTCTAATCATACTGGTTCACCACAGTTTTGTATCAAGAGTTCAAGATGTCTTCGTGCAATTTGTGGTGTTATTTCTTTCTCTGATAACTTCTTTCTTATTATTGGTAGAACATATTCTGGAATAAATGATTCAATTCTTGGATTCGTAAGAAGGGCCCAAACGTCTTCTTCTTCAAAGTGCACCACAACTTCTTCTGATTCAAGTGCCCAAAGAACTTTCTTCACAATAGATGCAGGAAGTGCCGTC
>JAEORI010000013.1 GCA_016840965.1 Candidatus Thorarchaeota archaeon
ATCTGTCTCTCTTACCTGTACAGCAGATAGCCTGGTCTGAATATTTCGCTCACTATAATCATGAATGAATTGCATTCCAAGCAATCTCACATGCTTGCATGATGTTGTCCTCATTCATCTCGATTATCCCGGCATGATGGTAATTCAGAAGAGTGATGATTGGAGCGTAAGCAAAAGCCGTCAGAACCTGCAGAGGATAATCCATTATTATTTTCTCCTTGATACCACGCTTGAGAAGTTCATCGATTGTCCGAAATAGTCTGAACTCATTAGGATGGATATTCTTCATCATCGTTGTCTGTTCAAACTGCTCCCGATATGCTAGATACTCTGGATGCTTGAGATTGAATGTGAATGAGTGGTACCAGATTGATTTGAATGCCTCTTCTGTGGTCATATCTTGCTTAAGCCCCTCTAATGCGCCTTGGCCCATTTTTTCCCGAATGTCGATATAGAGCTTGGTGAAGAGGTCGTCCTTATTTTCAAAGTAAATGTAGATAGTTGCTGGGGAAACCTTCGCTTTCTTCGAAATCTTTGAGATAGAGATCCCATCAAACCCTAACTCATTAATCAAGTTGATAGATGCTTCAACAATCGAATCATATTTTGCTTGGTCTCGAGTTCTCATTGCGAGTTATTGCATGGCAAGAAAGATATATAAATGAATGGTCATTCACTATAGGATAAGTGAATGAACGTTCACTTATGAGAGTGTAAACATGAACGACACTTACATCACCAGGATTGAGTCCAGCGGAGTCAATTGTTACCTGATTAAGGTGAAAGACGGATTTGTTCTCATTGATACCGGCTATGCAAAAGATCGTGATACCATTGATGTGGCTCTAGCTAAGGCTGGATGTGATACCCTCAACCTCATAATACTTACACACGGTGACTTCGACCATGTAGGTAACTGTGCGTTTCTTAGAAAGAAGTTCGGTTGCAAAGTCGCAATGCACACTGATGATGTAGGGATGGTCGAGAAAGGGGATATGTTCTGGAATAGAGGGCTGGGTCGTGCAAAGAGAGCCATTGGGAAACTGTTTGCTCTCGTTATGCGTATTAGATTGGATGAGGAAGATATGTTTTCACCAGACTTGTTCTTGAAAGATGAACAATATCTTACTGAATTTGGATTCGATGCAGCTGTACATCATCTCCCAGGACATTCCAAGGGCTCTATCGGACTTCTGACTGCAGATGGGGATTTCTTCTGTGGTGATGTCTTCACCAATGTGTCAATGCCAAAGGAATCCGACTTGCTTTCCAATCGCGATGATTACATCAAGAGTCTAGAGAGAATACGGGGTCTTGCCATCCAGACAATCTATCCTGGCCATGGCTTACCCTTCCACAGAAACGCACTCTCACATATCTTTCAGGAGGTTGACTAACACTTGGTAGATTTGAATAGTGAAATAGGTAAAAGTGAATTCGATCAGGGAAAAATGCGCCGCATCGCATTTGTGAGTTTCTCACTAATGATGGTTGCTGCGGTGCTTGTGATTACTATACTCCAGATGTCAGGCTACGCAGGTACAATGGAAGATACTCAGCTCGGCTTCAATGCAGAGATCATTAGGAATTATTTCTCACTCATGAATCCTACAGATATGGGACTCTTCATTACCGCAAACCTTGCAGATTATCTCTTCATGCTATTCTATGGCCTCTTCTTCTTCAGCGCCGCTAGACTCATCTCTTGGAACTACAAGAGAGGTCTCATAAAGAAGATTGGCCTATCGCTTGCATGGGTAGGTGTCATAGCTGCAGTTCTAGACGGGATGGAGAATGTGTTCCTGCTCTCGATGACTGCTGACCCAGTAGGATTCGCTGCTTGGCTCGCGATTGCTCACTCAAGCTTTGCTTTTGCTAAGTTTTTCTTCATGTATGTAGCAATGGCTTGGACGATGGTGGGTTTTGTGGTGAACAGGACACCTCTAGCTACACATCTGATAGCACGCCAGATTGTTTGAGATGAAAAGAAGAATGAGGGAGCTTCAAGCTCCCTCAAAATTCAAATTAGATCACATCTGTTTCTCTTGCTGGTGCAGCAGATAGTCAGGTTCAAAGAGAAATTTGCTTTTCCAATTGCTGGTTCTGCTGATTTGGCTTATAGGTTGTTGATCCTGATCCATCATTACACTGAAAAATCCTCTAAGATAACTCTTAAGATAAAACAAGCTCCCAAAAGCTATAGTGATTTTGTTTTGACTAGTATGTTTGGTACAAATGGAGTCCGCGGCATAATTAACAAGGACTTGACCATTGAATTAGTTCTCAAGCTGAGTCGTGCTATAGGTACTTTGCTAGGACCTGGTAAGATTGCCATCGCTCGGGACTCTAGAATGGGCGGAGAAATGTTCACCCATGCATTGATATCCGGGCTGACCTCTACAGGTTGTTCGGTTGTCGACCTTGGTCCAGTGCCCACTCCTACCCTCCAGTATATGATTCCAAGACTAGGCTGTGTTGCAGGAGTAATGGTTACAGCATCGCACAATCCTCCTCAGTTTAATGGAATCAAGGTGATTGGACCCAATGGGATCGAAGCATCTCGAGAAACTGAAGAACAAATAGAAAAAGTCTATCACTCGAACCAGTTCAAATCTGCGGATTGGGACAAGATTGGTGAACTCGCCCACAATGACTCTGCAGTTGATGTCTATTTAGCAGGAATCAAATCGCTCATTGATATCGATAAGATCAAGGAGAAGAAACTGAAAGTAGTTGTTGATGGCGCTAACAGTGTAGGCAGTGTAGTAACTCCTCGCCTCCTACGAGAGATTGGGTGTTCAGTTGTTTCACTGAATTCTCAGGTGGACGGTCACTTTCCTGGAAGAAATCCAGAGCCAATTCCTGAGAATCTCAAGGACCTTTCAACAGCGGTTACAGCCATGGGCGCTGATTTAGGGATTGCACATGATGGAGATGCAGATAGAGCTACCTTTGTTGATGAAACAGGTAGAGTCCTTTGGGGCGACCAATCCTTTGCATTGATTGCCTCGCGAGTCTTGGCTAAGAAACGTGGCTCGACCTTGGTCACACCTGTATCAAGCGGTCGCCTTATAGAAGACGTTGCTCGAAATGCTGGAGCCAAGATAGACTGGACTGAAGTTGGAAGTGTTGTTGTTTCACACAGAATCGACGAGATTGGTGCGGAACTAGGTGGGGAGGAAAATGGTGGTGTCTTTTATCCAGATCATCAGCCTGTTCGTGATGGTGCCATGACCGCCTCCCAAATCGTAGAAATGATGGTTCTAGAGAACAAGAAACTCTCACAGCTTGTGAGTGAGCTTCCTACATATTTCAACACAAAAGTGAAAGTGCCAGTACCTCAAGAAAAGAAAGAATCCATCTTAGAGGCACTCATCGATCTAAGTAAGGACATGAATCGTATCACAATTGATGGTGTGAAAATAATCCATGATGAAGGCTGGATCCTCATTAGACCGTCCGGTACTGAGCCTCTCTATCGTTGTTTTGCAGAGGGAAAAACACAAGAAACTGCTGATCGCCTCAGTGAAGAAGGTGTTGAGCTCATTGAGCGTGCAAAGAAACTCGTTTGAGCACCCGTCCAATACCTAATTCAGACTGATATGACAACTATATCTTGGCATAGAAGACTTCACATTCCCATTGTTGTTTCATAAAACTTATCTCCGCTTATGGAACGTCTATTTCAACGGGATAGAATCCTTATTTTAAGTAACGATGTGATTAGTTTATGTTGAGAGTGGCATATGTAAGTAGTTATTCCCCTAGACAGTGTGGAATAGCTACCTTTACGGAAGATTTGACCAAGAGTATAGACAAACTCAAAGTGCTGGAGCCCTCGGCCATTATAGGCATCAATGATCCTGGTTCATCCTATAACTATGGAACAGAAGTAGTATTGCAAATTGATGAGGATGATATATCAAGTTACGAAAAGGCTGCGGACTTCATTAATCGCTCAGATTTTAATTTAGTAAATGTACAACATGAGTTTGGACTTTTCGGTGGGACGTGGGGTGAATATCTCTTAACATTCTTAGAAAAGCTGAACAAACCTATCGTCACTACAATGCACACAACTCTTTTCCCAGATGCCAAGATATTCCAAACGCCAGAGAGTGCGAGTGCTCACAATAGAGTGGTGAATGGAATAGGGCGAGCTAGTTCTGCCATTGTGGTTATGACGAATATGGCTGCTCGCATCCTACAAGAGTACTATGGTGTAATCAAGGATGAAATCAGGGTCATCCCGCATGGAAGCCCTGACTTCCCCTTTGTACGAAGTGAACCAGCAAAGAAAGATTTGGGCTTGGAAGGACGGACTGTTCTGTCAACCTTCGGTCTCTTAAGTCAAGACAAGGGAATCCAGCATGCAATCAAAGCATTACCGGAGATTGTAAAAGAGCATCCTGACTTGCTCTACTTGATAATTGGGGTTACTCATCCACAAGTTAGATTGAGCGAGGGTGAGAAATACAGGAAGCGCCTCATACGGCTTGTAAATAGGCTAAATCTGAGAGATAATGTACGATTTCACAATCGTTTCCTCAGCAAGGATGAATTGATACAGTACCTACAAGCCACAGATGTGTACATTTGTCCCTACATTAAAAAAGAGCAGCTCTCAAGCGGAACAGTCACTTATGCGTTGGGGGCTGGAAAGCCTATCATATCCACTCCTTTCTATTACGCCGAAGAGCTTTTGGCTGAGGACAGAGGTGTCCTTTGTAAGTTTAGCAGTCCTAAATCCATTTCCGATGGTTTAAGGCAACTCTTGGATAATCCTCAAAAGAAAGCTCACATTGAGAAACTTGCATATGAACACGGTCAAAGTATGACGTGGCCTCGCGTAGCCTCGAAATATGCTGACCTGTTCAAGGAGTTGACGCAGTAGACAGGATAGTGATCTCAATCGAGCTACCTTCAATTAATTGCCTCTGGTTGTATAATATGACCGACGACACGGGCATTCTTCAGCATGCAAAGTCATCGATAGGTGATCGGCGAGAAGGATACGCTACAGATGATAATGCCCGGGCACTTCTAGCTACTCTCAGATACCATGAACTACTGGACGGAGAAAAAAACCTGGCGCTTTCTAGAACATATCTCAGTTTTCTCCTATATGTCCAGAAGAAAGATGGACGACTTCACAACTACGTTGGATACGACCGTAGCTTTCTTGATGATATAGGCTCAGATGACTCGTTCGGACGTGTACTCTGGGCCTGCGGCTATGCTCAAGAAACTTCAATTCCTGAAGATATTAGGATGGCCGCAAAGGAAATCTTTGACAAGTGTCTTAATTGGGCGTTGAGTTCAAGTTCACCTCGGGCTCAGGCAATCACCATCCTAGGTCTCTATCATTATGCTAGAGCCTTCCCTGACGACAAGAATCCTCACCTAAATGTGGTTTACCTTGCAGACCAGCTCTGTGGACTCTATCAACAAACATCTACTCCTACCTGGCAATGGTTTGAATCGTATATTACCTATGCCAATCCACGTATTCCTCATGCACTTTTCAGAGCATATCAAATAACTGGAAGAAAGGATTATCTTCGCATTGCGGAGAAGACACTCAAGTTTCTTGCGGCAAACGATATTGTGAAGGGTAATTATCAGCCAGTTGGTAACCGGTCTTGGTACAAAAAAGGTGGCAAGAAAGCACTCTATGACCAACAGCCGCTGGAAGCATCATGTATGGTGGAAGCCGCATCCATTGCATTCCAGGTGACAGGAAAGAAGGAATACTACGAAATGGCATGGATTGCATTTGATTGGTTTTTTGGGAAGAACTCTAAAGGCGTGATGGTCTATAACCCTACTACAGGTGGCGCTTATGATGGCATCTCAGCTCGTGGTCTAAATCGAAATCAAGGAGCTGAAGCTGGTCTCTCTTATCTCTTGGCACGTCTTGAGATGGAAGTACTTAGGACGCATGAGGGTCAGAGTCCACTCAGATGAGTTTTCTATGCCCTCGGGAGAAGTTCACTAAGTTCAAACTCAGCCCCACATACTACAGAATCAGCCCCTCCATAGTAGATGAGAAGTTTGTCATCTAAAAGAACACTACCACAACTAAATACAACATTTGGTACTAATCCAAATTTCTCGTAAGGCTCTTGAGGTTCCAATATTGGTTTTTCAGATCTATAGAGAATGTTTTCAGGATCTTTCTTGTCAATCAGAAGATTACCAAGACGATAGACATATTCATTATCCACGCCATGATAGATGAAGAGCCAGCCCTCATTAATCTCGATTGGAGGCCCTGCTGATCCGACTTTAAGGCTGTCCCAATAACCAGGTCTGGGATGCATCAATGCTTTTATTTGACACCAACGCTTGAGATTATCAGAATACGCAACACACAGATCGGGTTCTATGCGGTGATACATCACATATGAACCGTTTATCTTCCGAGGGAATATTACAGCATTCTTGTTTAGGATGCCCTCAAAAGGATATGATCTCTCTCCCCATTTCCAATTGTTTGAAAGAAAGTCTTCCAACGAAATCTCGGTGATTGAAACTTGGTAGGCTGTTCTTGGATTATTTCCATATGCAGTGTAGGTCATCAAGCAATTTCCATTCATTTGCGTTATTCGTGGATCTTCGCAACCAAGATTCTCGCAGGAATTCTCTGGAATAAATATTGGTTCAGGTTGCCGAGCATCGATTGAGCAGCCATCCGATGAACTAGCATACCCAATTCGTGATATTCCATCATCACCTTGAGCACGGTAGAGAATGTGGACTCTGTTTCCAGCATGGAGGACCGCTGCATTGAACACATTTCGATTCTCCCAATAATGGCCTGGCACTGGGTGAAGAATTGGATTGTTGTCGAAGCGCTTCATGGTTTTCTCTCCTGGTTTTATTTATGGCTCCTAACGCTTGATTTTATGCATCTCATGTACTTCATCTAAGATTCTTCTGAGACTAAGAAGGCCAATGAGTCGTCCTTGCTTATCGACAACAGGCAGATGTCTAATGTTATGATCTCTCATAATCTCTTTTGCCATCGAGAATGTTACATTTTCATCTACTGTTCTTAGATTGGTCGTCATGACCTCAGCAAGTGGCGTGTTCAATGGAATATCATTAGCTATGACGCGGATTGCATCACGTTCGGTAAATATACCTTTGCACTTCTTATCCTTGTCAATAATAATGATTGAACCAATGTGCCTTTTGTAAAGGATACTGATTGCTTCTCTGATGGAAATGTTTCCCGAAGAAGTTACTACATCTTCATCAATCCAATGTTGAATCTTCATTCAGTCAGTCCTCTAATCTGTGACTTATCATCGGGAGTTTATAAGATAATGGTCATGACCGCTTTCAATTGTTACGAGAGTTTCATGATGCTAGCCAGACTTCATTACAAGAACAACATAGCTACATCTTTTATGTCTCGCAACCATGTTGCATGTATGAAGAAGAGGAAGCATGTCACAGCTGCTTTGATAGTTGCACATCCTGATGATGAAACAATCTGGGCTGGCGGTACCGTACTCAACCACCCAGACTGGCATTGGACAATTGTGTCGCTCTGTCGTGCAAGCGATGTAGATCGGGCACCAAAATTCGTCCGTGCCGTCCAGCAACTTGGTGGAGTCAGTGAGATTGGTGACCTCGATGATGGCCCGGAACAAATGCCACTATCCGGGGGTGATGTGCAGGAAATGGTGCTCTCCTTACTGCCTGAAGCGCAATTTGACCTTGTCTTAACCCATAGCCCATATGGAGAATACACAAGGCATCGACGTCACGAAGAAACGGGAACAGCGATCGCATCGCTATGGGCGCAAGGACTGATCAAAGCAAAAGAGGTCTGGATGTTCGCCTACGAGGATAGTGGAAAAGGTGGTAAGCAAGATCTCCCTATAGCTATCAAGACCGCGCATCTGAGATCAAACTTGCCTGAGGAGATATGGCGAAGAAAATATATCATCATTACTGACACATATGGTTTCACTCCCGAGACCTATGAAGCTCATATAGTCGCGAGAGAAGAAGCGTTCTGGTGTTTCAAATCGCCTACTGAATTCCAAGATTGGTTGAAGACTGTGAGGAGAAAGCGATGAAGGTACTAGTTCTATATGACTATCCACCTCCCCCTGGTGGCCTGGCAACCCAAGGTGACCTACTCTACAGGGGATTAAAAGAAATAGGAATTGACGCTCAAGCTGTTCATTATTCTTCTGCTCAGGAGAAGGAATGGTACTATCACTGGTTTAAGCCGGATGTGGTTGTTGGAGTGGGTTACTGGGGAAATACCCCTGATTTGGTTCTTCATGCTCAGCGGCATGGGATCTTGGCGGTGCCCTGGCTGGTAGCTGATGGCTATATTGCGAATTATCAGGAAATCCTTAACAAGCTGCCGCTAATCTTGGTCACATCAAATTGGGTGAAGAGCGTCTACAAACGCGATGGCCTAAAGGGGGACAATATTGAGGTCTTACCGGTTGGAGTGGACACAGAGTCCTTTATACCGCGTGATAAGAGTGAACAGAAAGTAGCCTGTGTCCGTGAAGCATTGGGCGTAAAACCTGAAGAACTTATGATCCTTACTGTAGGCGGAGATGCTGCATCCAAAGGCGCTCAGGAAGTGATGCAGGCTCTGGCAGCTATTGATAGTAAGGCACCAAAATGGAAATACGTGTGCAAGGTCTGGCCACAACCCAGGACCATGCAGCAAAATCTCATGGATCTTCAGCTAGCAACTTCTCTTGGTATAAATAATAAGGTGATTTATACTACTAATATTGTTTCACGGAACTTCATGCCGTACCTACTCAATGCATGTGACATTTATGCTGCTCCTTCACGGTTAGAGGGATTTGGGATGCCGCAAGTTGAGGCGGGAGCTTGCGGTAAACCAGTAGTTTCTATAAGAGCCATGGCTATGCTTGATACATTAGTCCATGGTGAAACAGCTTTCTTGGCCAATGTCGCCACGGAGATTGTAATGAAGGAAACGACTGTTGGCGAGGAATCTGGCTGGGAGCCAGGGCATAGAATAGTCTTTCAGAATCCAAGTACAGTTGATTATCGAGCCAGTGTTTATGATTTAGCTGACCACCTGTTGGCTCTCTTACAAGATGAGAAACTGCGACGTCGGATGGGAGAAGCAGGAAGGAAAAGAGTAGTAGAGAATTTTGACTATCGAGTTGTAGCAAAGAAGTTCATTCAGATTGTTTCGGAGAAACTGGGAGTCAAATGAGATGAAGGCAGAGCAATGGACTAATGTTGGTGAAGCCAAGAATGCAGCCCTGGAGGTATTACTGCACAATGCACATGGTCCATACAACTTACTACCTAGAGCAGCTGGATGGGGATATCCCGAACCTTATACCCGTGATCTCTTGATCTCTGGGTTAGGCGTACTTGCCTGCGGGAATCAGAAGTTGATGGGAGTTCTAAAACGTGTACTCCAGACATTAGCTAAAAATCAGAGCCATTTAGGACAGATCCCAGTTCTTGTTCATAACCCGAATGAACTCAATTCTAGCGATTCAACTCCACTCTTTCTCTTATCGGTTGGTTTCTATAGAAACGCAACTGGGGAAACCAACTTTCTTGAAGATGCAGTGCAGAGAGCGTTTTCCTGGATGAATTATCAAAGCCCTGCAAATGAAGTGATGGTGGCTCAATTGCCAACCAGTGATTGGCGAGATGAGTATTGGATATTGGGATACGGTCTTTATGTCAATACCATTGTCTATAGTTATCTTCTGCTGCACAATCAGACTAAGAGAGCCTTCAGGATGCGGCATGAATTGAACAAGTACAGGATTAGCGGCGAAGTTCAGCCTAGACACAGTTCAAAAGGATTGGAATCCCGTCAACCACCATATTATGCTGCATGGGTGTATAAAGTCCTCAGTGACGAGCATTTCGACCTCCTAGGCAACAGCTTGGCTATCCTTTCGGGTCTTGCCTCACCGTCGAGAGCAAAAAAAATAGTCTCTTGGATTGAGCGTGAATGTCAGACAATGCATGAACAAGGCCAACTGGCACTTGACCTTCCTCCCAATTTCTTCCCCTACGTTCATCCAGAGGATCGAGATTGGCATCCCAGATACGCTAC